>JASFVS010000169.1:0-6858 GCA_050049715.1 Phycisphaerales bacterium | reverse complement strand
CGCTATGGTTCCAGGGAAGCTTATCAATCAGAGATTGTTCTATTATTTCTGCTGTCTTAAACTTGTTAGTAATTGGATTTATATTTGACAGAGGACAAGCGCCGACAGCAAAAATGCTTTTAGGCACAGACAGGCAATGGTTGAACTTATTAATATCAACAGAAAAAAATGTGCTGGGATTGCTTCTCGGCTACACTTTTATGACCTTCACTCCCCTTGGCATTTTAGGCATGGCAGTGGGATGGTTGACGAGTTATTTTGTTACGGGCATTTTTATATATTCTTATACTGCGTGCCGGTGCTTTAAAATCAATTTATTTAAGTACTTCTCTTCTGTATATCTGCGATCCATATTGGCATCGCTGCCCCTTGCATTATTATCTTATGCCTTATCGCAATATTTTAAGCCAAGTTCGTGGCTAATGTTAACAACAATTACGACTTTTTGTGCTGGTATCCATTGTATATCAATTTATTTCATTTGCATAGAAAAGGAGCACCAGGCGCTTTTAGTTAAACATATAAAAGGGTGGCTATTCAGTTATTCAAAAACCACGTCAATTATTCAATAGCTACATATCTGCCCCGTTATACTGCTTGTTAAGAATTAAACACCATTGAGCTCGAAAAATATCTTAAAAATGCTCTCTTGTGTATTTCGCAATAGTTAATTTATCTATTTGCCTAAACCGGTGTAGCCAATAGCGATTATAGAAAAGTAACAGCCTGTGCCTGTGACATAGGCATCGTATCAATAAGGGAAGATATATTGACCTCGAAAGCTATAATTGAACTATATAGATGTTTGAATTCGAAAAACTAAAAAGTGATGTTCTGTTTTGGCTTGCTTCATTAAAGGTCTCAGAAGGTCACTGCAGATACAGATTCAACGCCAATTCTGATGACACTATTTTTTGCAGTTGTTTTGCTTTGTTTATTTTGGATTTGTTCAAGGAGACCGAAAAGTTTACACAACAGGAAAGACAAGACTGGATTTCATATATTCAAAGTTTTCAAAACAAAGAGTTCGGCTATTTTGAACCTGTTCAATACTATCATGAAGACAAAGAGCGTAATTGTTATCAACTGACCTGTTTTTGTTTGAGTGCCCTGGGAATACTGAAGGCCGAGCCGGAGTTTCCACTGAAGTTTATTGAGCGGTGGAAAACACATGAAGATATAAAGAAATATTTATATGAAAGAGGCTGCAACGAAGGCAAACCTGGTTCGGGAAATAAAGCAATGTTCCTTGCAATATTTCTAATATACGAGTACGAAAGAACAAAAGATAACCATCTACTTAATAAGATAA
Organism: Phycisphaerales bacterium; assembly: GCA_050049715.1. Taxonomy (GTDB): domain Bacteria; phylum Planctomycetota; class Phycisphaerae; order Sedimentisphaerales; family Anaerobacaceae; genus NIOZ-UU13. The sequence goes on along the minus strand of JASFVS010000169.1, from coordinate 5,546 downwards.
ATACATGGTTTGAATTTCACAACGAGACACAAAACCGAAATGGATTATGGGGGTCGAATTTAAAGTCACATTATCTTCATGGCCTGCAAAACGGCTTTCATCAGTTGGTCATATACTTCTATTGGCAGCAGGAAATCCCCAAGTTAAATAAAATGATTGATATCGTATTAATGTCTCAGGATAAACGGGGATTTTTCGCTCCTACTCCCGGCGGCGAGGCGTGCCACGATTATGATGCAGTTCATATCCTTGCGATGGCTTACAGGAAAAGTGACTACAGAAGAGATGAAATCGAAGCTTGTTTGAGCAGGGCACTTGAAGCGTTGCCAGGCACTCAGAACAGCGACGGCGGATTTTGCCAATCTAAATGTAAAATGACAAATTTAACGGATTTCTTTAGATACATTCCCTTTTATTTCTCAAACAGTTCGCCTTATCTATGGTACTACAGAGCTAAGACCTCGCTTGCTGCTGTACTAAAACAGAAAAATCCGGTCTATACAGGTTGGGTGGAAAAACCGCGATTCTGGAATGAAAGTAATTTGTGGGATACATGGTTTCGCTGCCTGGTTCTGGCGGAAATCGCCCATACGATTGATAATGGCAGGCTGGAGGATTTCAGAAACGTCAATTTTCATAAAACTCCGGGCCTTGGTTATTTTCCTCAATAAAAGGAATCGTTTAAGCGGTTCTATCGAGACCGATTGAATATTTTTCTTAAATAAGCCAGATGCCTAAGAAACTGGTATATGTTTCAACTGCGATAATACCTTCGAGTCAAGCCAACAGCGTTCAGGTAATGGGAATGTGCAATGCTCTGTGCCGTTCCGGCTTTGATGTAACACTTTTGGCTGGTGTTATGCCGAAAGATAAGAATATCAATGTTTTTGAATATTATGGCACCGAGAATACATTTTCAATAGTTAGAAAGATAACCGGCAGTCATCGAGGTTCAAGCTTTCTTCTTTCCCTGCGTTACTATCTCACGTTGAAACGTTTAGCCGGCAGTAGTCAGGACATTCTTTTTTATGGCAGGGATGTTCTCTCACTTTACTTTGCGGCTTGCGCGGGCCAACATACCATATACGAAACACACGATATTGTCGGGAAAGGCCCAAGGAGCTGGGCGGAGAGAAAACTAATAGAAAACCAAAACCTCACCAGGACAGTCTTTATCTCTAAAGAACTTAAAGAGGCATATCTTAAGAAGTATAATACTCTCTTAGCTAATAAAAAGATGATTGTCGCACCCGATGCAGCTAATGAGCACCCCAATTTTTACGAAACAATTAATCTTAAAGGTGAAGCAGATTTTAATACCTGCTATATTGGTGGCTTTCACAAAGGCAGGGGCGTAGAATTAATTTTGGATATTGCCGAGAAAATGCCTGACGTAGGATTTCATCTTTTTGGCGGCAAAAATGAACAGATATATCAATTTAGAAAAAGGAGTCCGTCGAATGTACACTTTTATGGGTTTATAACACCCGCCCAAACTTACAAGGCCAGAAATGCCGCAGATGTTTTGCTGATGCCATATCAAAAGATAGTAATGGTCGCGCAAAATGCTTCTGAAACATCCCGATGGATGTCGCCGATGAAGCTGTTCGAGTACATGTCCAGCAAAAAACCGATTATTAGTTCCAACCATAAAGTTTTGAAGGAGATACTTGAGCATAATCGCAATTGTTTGTTATGTGAATCCGATAATGCAGGACAATGGATTCGGGCCATTAAAAGCATTCAAGAGGACAAGAAACTATACAAAGATATAAGTGAAACGGCTTACAGGGATTTTCTTGACCACTATACGTGGGACAAAAGAATTAAACGCATTTTATTTGAAGACTAATTTATACTGAAAGAGAAGCCTGTAAATACAGCCTTCTTAAAAAGACTATTTATTGTGGAAAATGTTTTCGTCAACATTAATTGTCCTGTATGTAGCGGGGAAAGATTCAAAACCGTCTGGCGGTCAAAACCAAGGCAGTTTCTCAGTGATTTTAGAAAGAGCTATTACAATCTCGATGCTCTTGGAATAAATTTGGGTACTGATTTCAGCATAAAGAAATGTAAAGATTGTTCTTTTGTGTTTGTCAATCCCCGGTTTCGTAACGAGCTTTATGACGTAGTCTATAATGAAGCAAAGGTCCAACAGAGCCGTAAGAAAGAATGGATCTACCAGGAAGGTGACCTCAAATATCTCTACAACACACACCACAAATGGAGTGCCGCCAGGATATTAATGAGGTCTCTTTCATATTTGTATAGAAGGTTCGAGAAACCAAAAAATGAAAACCAAAGACAAATTAGGTTACTTGATTACGGATGTGGTTTTGGCCATTTGCTCGATTTATGCAAAGTTTTTGCAATAGAAGCGATTGGTGTGGATATAGATGCGCATAGGGTCAAATTTTGCAGGGACAAAGGACTTAACGTATACAAGCCGGATGAACTCGGTGCTGAGAATAAATTCGACATTGTTATTTCAACTTCGGTTATTGAGCACATTAATGATCTGCATGAGTACTTTAGATATATTAGCGGTCGACTTGAGACAGGTGGGTATCTCCATCTAATAGGCTTAAATCCCAAAATAATAAAGAAGGAAAGTGACAAAGGAATCTATCGTCTTGTTATGCCGCTTGAACATATTAACTACTTTACACCAAGTTCACTTAAAATCATTACAGAAAAATATGGTTTAAAAAGGCTAAAAATAAGTAATTTATTTCAACCGACCATAAAACCGGCAGATTATATTATACCCTTTCTGAAGAACTTCGTATTTTATGGATTCTATCCTACGGGGCTTTTCGAGGTGGATCTGATCAAAGTGTAAATTTGAAACTGTCCTTGTAATAACGGCACAGATTTTGCGAAATCGGATTTCTATAAAATGAAGGATTCTCTGCTAAAATGCTTGGCTGTCAATTGTTGCTTAACTGAAGATAATTTTTGATATGGAACAGGAGGTATATGGTTTTATCATGCCAGAAAACACTATGACAAAACATGATGCTCTCACAGAAGAGGAGATGTCCAAATTCAGTCTTAATCTGAGAATATTCAAACGCATTGAGTATTTTTGCGACAAAATGAATTTACAAAAAAACCAGATGAACATTTTAGACTGGGGTTGTGGCAGAGGGCGAGCTATAGCATGGCTTAGGGCGCAGGGATACAACGCTTTCGGAACCGACATAGACTCTGAACCAGTGAATAATTGCCGGAGTCTATTATCGGCACGCGGCCTCGACGCCAACTCTATGATTTCTTTAATGGATAACGGTGAAGAAAAACAGTTCCCGGACAGTTTTTTCCATCTTAGTTTTTCAGAAGGGGTCTTTGAACACGTCAAGGACATTGAACAAGTTGCTGCAAATCTTAAAAGGCTGACCATCCCGGGAGGCGTTGGTGTACATTTTTTCCCTGCCCATAGACATTTTGTTGAAATTCACCTTTTTATGCCTTTCGTGCACTGGCTCCCGAAAAATAAACTCCGTAAAATTTTTATTTTGCTTTTCTTGTTATTGGGCATAGGGCCTAAGTGGAAAGAGCTGGAGAGTAAGAGCACTCGGGAGCAGGCACAGGCTTATTACGAATATATTGTAAATAAGACATACTATAGGACACCTCGTGTTATCACTGATGTTTTTACACGCAACAAGTTCAAAGTCGATTTCATACCTCTGGCTGAGTTCGGCTTGGATGAGCACCCATTACTTGAAAAATTAGTAAAATTCAAGGTCCTACGACCCCTACTTGATTGGGGCATGCGCAACTTTGGCCAAGTAGGATTAATAATAACCAGAGAGGCGGATTAGTTTGTTTTCGTAAGGATTATAAAAGTTCTATATTCTTTGTACTTCTGGCGGCGTACGTATACGTCATAAATCCTTCAAATGAAGTTTCTAACAAAAAAAGTTTTTTCATTAGGAACTATAATCGGGCTCCATGTAAACTTCTCGGTGGTGCTGATTATGGCCTGGACTATCATCAAGAGAGGCTGGGATTTCAGCGTTACTTCTTTTAGCAATGAAAGCTTTTATATGGCCGGAGGTCGAGGCAGATTTAACATAGCGGCTGTTGTAATTGGTGCTTTGTTCAAATATTTGCATTTCAACCATCTGACTTTCTATTTATTTAACATACTTCTAAGCAGCTTCACTATATTTGTATTCTTCAATCTCGCTCGCACTTGCCTAAACAGGAGGCATTCGCTCTATTTGACTGCAATTTTTGCATTCAATCCGGAATTTACTTTCTACAATAACTTTGTTCTCAAAGAAAACATGCTGATTATGGTTATTATTATTGCAATGTATTTCTTCTTCAAAGCACTGACCACAGATTTGCTTACCTATAAAGTTGTCTTCTGTCTTTTATTGCCTCTCATTTTTCTTGTGAGAGAACCATTGGTTTTAATGAGCTTTCTACCGCTTGCTCTTTTACCAAAGTCACAAAGGAAACTTGTGGTCTTATCTGGTATCGCAATAGCTTGTGTCCTGTTATATATGTCGCGCGAGCAATGTGTTGAAATGTTGAAAAACTATATGTCCTCACATCTTGGTAACTACGGGATAACAAAAGCTTTACTTGAGAATATATACGGCGTACCCACACTTATTACATTTGGTGAACTTTTTAGTTCCCCGGCATTATTCGCAGGTTATTTCCTCAGGAGCTTCTTGCGTTATATAAGACCCGGCTGGAGTCAAGGGGTTAAACTAAATTTATTTCTGATACCTTATACATTATTCGTCGTCTATGTGTTTATAGCAAGCTTACCATATAGAAAGTTTCTCACATCTACTTACCGCACAGCATACTTTCTAATTGCCTTGATTATTATCTTGGTTAGTTTGGTCATAATTATCTACGACCCGGTCGTACGGTATCGCTATAGCGTATATCAGTTGGGTTTCGTGTTACTCGTATTAAATCTTAGGGGTTATCAGGAATGTACGCCACACCGATCACATGCAACAACGACCAAGTCACATGCGATTGTCAAATATGCTACGGTTTAATATAAGCCGTAATCAACAACACTCAGTGAATATGATGGATGCCAAGAGAATACATGTACTATACATAGTAAGTCGGTTGCGTCGACAAGGTCCGGTCTTCCAACTTTATAACATCATCAAACACCTCGACCGAAGAAAGTTCCACCCACATGTGGTTAGTCTCTCTCCGGAGGCTCCAGACTCTTTACTGGCGGCTTTCCAGAAAATTGATGTCAAGTGTGACTCTTTTAGCCTGTCTCGAATTGGCGGTATGATATTCGGACCAAAGAAAATAAGAAAACTGCTCGAAGAAATTTCTTTTGACCTGATTCATGTCTTTGATTATCGCTCTACCCTGTTGTGTGCGAATCATATTAATGGCATACCTCGGGTAGTAACATGTCGTCAGTCTTATCGTCACGTTTTTGGCCCTATAATGGGTTATGCCATGACGGAAACCTTTCTAAGAGCCTGCGGAAAATATGAACAAGTCGTGGGTGTTTCTGATTTTGTCCGCAATTCAGCAAAAAGTGA
>JASFVS010000322.1:0-3742 GCA_050049715.1 Phycisphaerales bacterium | reverse complement strand
CCGGATGGATGTCATACATAACGGCGTCGAACAGGATATATTTAAACCCGTTGACAAAGAAAGGAAAGCGGCTCTAAGGTCGAGGCTTAGCTTGCCACAAGATAAACATATATTCATCAGTGCCGGCTTCTTGTCTAAAGGGAAAGACCCGGTGACAATAATAAAGGCATTCTTGGCAAGTAAAGCGAGCCGGAGTGCGGTTTTAGTGTTGCTTGGGGATGGAACTTTACGCGATAAGTGCTTACGCATGGCTGGTGCGAATGATAATATTCGTATAGTTGGTTTTGCTGAAAACGTAAGAGAGTATCTTGGAGCCGCCGATACATTTGTTTCTGCATCTTTAACCGAGGGGTGCCCCAATGCTGTAATGGAGGCGTTAGCTTGCAGTCTTCCTGTAATTCTATCTGATATACCTGCACACCGTGAGATTCTTGCTTACGGTGAACGAGCGGGACTAACGTTTCCAGTTAAGGATGTGGCTTCACTTTCAGAAATACTATCAAGAACGAAAAATATGAACTACTCAGAACAATCCACAGCCGCTCTGAGTATAATCAAAAACCACTTGAATGCCCGGAATATGTCCTTGAAATATCAGGAACTTTACACTCAGCTACATGACCAAGCTGTCCGAAGGAATTCCGAATCATAAACTCAATTTATGGATAAAAAATTAACAGCTTCGATTGTAGTGCATAAACCTAATATTGAGACTTTCACCAAAGCCTTGAATTCTGTGCTGAACAGCCCGTTAATTTCCACGCTTTACGTTATTGACAACTCACCAAGCGAATCCGTTAAGCTCCTTTGTTCAGATCAGAGAATTAAATACATTTTTAGCAAAAGCAACATAGGTTTTGGTCGAGCACACAATATTGCTATAGCTCGGTCAGTAGCTTCAAATTCTGTCTATCATATCGTGATGAATCCTGATATCTATTTCGAAGATAAGGCCATCGAAAAAGCTTTTAATTACATGAATGACAACGAAGATGTGGGCCTCTTAATGCCCAAAGTGTTGTATCCCGACGGTTCGATTCAGTACCTTTGTAAGCTGCTGCCATGTCCTTCGGAGCTTATACTTCGCAGGTTTTTGCCTTTCAAAAAGCTTTTGGATGCAAGGAACTACATATACGAATTGCGATTCACCGGCTATGATAAAATAATCGATGCGCCCTATCTGTCAGGTTGTTTTATGTTTTTAAGAACAAAGGTTTTGAAAGAAGTTGGTCTTTTCGACGAACGTTTTTTCTTGTATTTCGAGGATTTGGACCTTACTCGCAGAATTAACCTTTACTACCGTACTATCTATTTTCCTAAAGCTGTCATATATCATCATTATCAAAAAGGATCTTACAAAAGCATTAAACTATTAGTGCATCATTTAATATCGGCGATTAAGTATTTTAATAAATGGGGCGGAATTTTTGATAAAAGCAGACGACAGATCAACCTTGCAACCTTACGTGAGCTTGGATATTCCGGGAAATAGCCTATCATGTTATAGAGTCATGTTACCGGCAGTTAAAATAATGAATGGAATAGGCATTTATGAAAATACTGTTGATTAGTGCTATTAATCCACACATCGAAATTGAAACCAGATATCCACAACTTGGATTGGGATATTTAGTAAGTTATGCCAGGAAGAAATATGGCCATAATACACATGATTTTAAGATTATAAATGACAAAGTAGAGCAGACTCTTGACACTTTCAAGCCCGACCTCGTCGGTATCAGTTGTTTCTCTCCGAATTATAACATAGCCAAACGGTACGCTTCACTTTGCAAAAAAAGGAAGTTATCCGTAATTGTTGGCGGCATTCATATTTCATTGTTGCCTACCTCTTTTTCCGAAAATATGGATGTAGCTGTTCTGTTTGAGGGCGAGGAAACAATGGTAGAGTTAATCCATTTATACGATTCCCAAGGACATTTTGATGCAGAGAATCTTGCATCCATAAAAGGAATTTGCTATCGTTATGATAGTCAACTGCACTTCACTTCCCCAAGGCCTTTGATTGATAAGCTTGAGAGCATTCCTTATCCCGCCAGAGAATTGCTTAATCTGAAAGGTACGCATCATGCTATGTTTACCTCGCGAGGTTGTCCATACCGTTGTATTTTTTGTGCCTCAAGCAGATTCTGGGCCACCACGAGATTTGCCTCAGCTCAATATATTGCCGAGGAAATTAAGGAGCTCTACTATAATTATGGTGCAAAGCTGATTAGTTTCCATGATGACCTGTTCATAGCCAAGAAGCAGCGGTTGCAAAATTTGCTGGATATTCTTGCTCGTGAAAACATCCTGGGCAAAGTTCGTTTTTCCTGTTCGGCAAGAAGCAATCTTGTGAATGACGAAATGGCGAAGCTATTGAGGGAATTAGGCGTTGTCTCGGTAGCTTTAGGTCTTGAGTCAGGGCACCCACGTGTTTTAAAGTATCTCAAAGGTGACAACGTAACGGTGGAAGATAATACTAATGCTGTAAAAGTGCTGGCTCAAAATGGAATTACTCCCAATGCCGCCTTTATTATTGGTTCCCCCACTGAAACGAAAGAAGAAATAATGGCCACGTACAATTTCATAAAGAGCGTGCCTTTGAGGAATTTTAACGTATACGTGATGACTCCACTTCCGGGAACGCCCATCTGGCAAGAGTCTGTGGAAAAAAGGCTTGTCAGCGAGGACTTTGACAATTGGCCCGTACTGGACGCTGTTCATTTTACCAAGCACTACAAAAAAGCGATAGTTGTATCACAAAACCTTTCGAGAAAAGAGTTGCATGTAATCTATAAAGCATTTCAGCGGTTGAGATACTGGGTTTTCTTCCGAAATGCATATCGTCATCCATTTATCAAAGATGTACCAAAAATGTGCTGGGCTTTGGCTAAAGAAAGGCTTGTCACGGCGTTACAAAGATGAAAGTATTATTGGTCGATCCTCCTTTTTATCGTTTCATCAAATATTATAATCGATATTTCCCCTTGGGGCTTGCTTACCTTGCCGCAGTCTTACGTGATAATGGCCATCAAGTACTTATATACGATGGGGATGCCAACATAGAAAAAGCGATGGAGATGGACTTTTCCGCTCTTGAAAAAAAATACCCCGAATACATCAAGAACGTAAACCAGATGTCACATCATATATGGAATGAATTACGAGATGTGTTAAATGATTATAAGCCTGATTTGGTTGGCATATCCGTCTATACAACCAAGGTAGCTTCGGCTTTTACAGTAGCTCAAATTGTGAAAAGCTTTAATCCAAATATTTCTGTAGTAATCGGTGGCCCGCATCCATCGGTCAAGAGCAGCGAATCACTGAAAATAGCTTCTTGCGTGGATTTCGTTATAAGAGGAGAAGGAGAGATATCCTTCGCTCAACTTGTTGAAGCTATTGAGAAAATGGGTTCTTTCAATGGCGTCAAGGGTCTTAGTTTCCGGAAAAACGAACAAATATTTCACAATCCTGACGTCGATTTCATCCAGGACCTCGACCAACTACCCTATCCGGCAAGAGACTTACTTATAAACAAAAACACATATACCTCAGAAGATATGGGGTTGTTAATGAGCGGGCGGGGATGTCCTTTTGAATGCACATTTTGTTCATCGGCGGGAGTATGGGGTAGGAAGATCAGATTCAGGTCAATAGAAAATGTTTTAGATGAGATGCAACAGGTTCTGTCCACGTATGGCACTGTTCAATTTAGTTTTAAAGATGATATATTTACTAT
>JASFVS010000069.1:0-10704 GCA_050049715.1 Phycisphaerales bacterium | reverse complement strand
GCCAAATCACGCGAACCATCGGCCCTTTTATATTATTACGGTATAAGCCCGGAATGCGATAAGGCAAACGCGGTAAATTACCCACTATCGTCTCTGCGGTGATATCAGGCACACCCACCAATTGAGAAAAACTTGCCAGGGATATGCTTTCTGCCGACATTACCTGTTCACCTTGACCACTTGCCTTGGTTCCCACAGTCACCTCCTCCTCACCAGATAATGCATTGCGACAAATAGTAGTCACCTGTTTGTCGCTTAAAGCAATGCTGTAAATGCGAACATCATAAAGCCTGGCGTTAAGGTCAGCATCCCTGTACTGGGATTTACCGATATACAGCAGGTTCTCAGCGGCATTTTCCTGATGAAGTACATGCTCCAAAGTCAAATCCACATCAGTGGCGTGCCCTACCCGGACACCATCCACATAGCTACTCAACGTTTGCCCGGCCGGATCCAGCACCACTGCAAGGTGTACCCACTTATTGATATCAACGCGCGGGGCCACAGGGCCCTGCTCCTCAGTCCAGCCTGTGGTGGTAATGCGGGCGCGATATCCCTCCGAAGGTTCTTCGCCAATCGGTGTGCAGAAGAAATTGGTGGTGGTATCCCGGCCAAAGTCGAAAAAACGCTGCCAGGGTACAGTGGACCTGACATAAATCCAACCGGCGACACTGACGGCATCCACGCCAATCAAGGCCTGTCCGGGAATCTTAATATAACCACCGTCATTCTCTCCCGGCAGTGACAATACCCTGCCAAACTGGCTATCTTCGATATACGCTATCTTAGTCCCACGCATAGTCGCATGATAGTTATTCCTCGACCAGTCTTCTGCATTACCGTCGAACACGTAGCGCGCAATCAGTGCAGTTTCCCCGATTCCATCAAGGAATTGGTTTCCACCCGGGATTTGGGCTAAAACAGGATTAGTGCAAGCTAACCAGTTTACGAGAAGCAATAAAACCGATAGGAGTGTTATCAATCGTCCTCTCATTTTTAAACCTTTCTATACTGAGAACTTAGAATTGTTATTTATTTTATACTAATATTATCACAAATACCTGATTTTTCAAGAACATTCAGGAGTGGACTCGTTCTGGCCAGCATGGTCTACTCTGTAATACTATTAATATTAATAAAATGCGGCAAATTTTAATGCCGGTCTGCCGGCTTATCGAAAGCTTGAATGCAAAAAACCATAACGAGCGGTGGATTATACGGTGATACGGATATCAAATACCTGCTAAAGCCCGGATAAATGTTTGCAGTGCGTTACATAAAGTAGTATGATAATATCTTATCCAGTGCCAAACAGCTCTGGGGCGATATAACGCCTCATGAAAGAGAATTACACCGATACAAACAGACAATGAACTCGCAGGGAAATGTCAGCTTAAAATAAAAAGGAGTGTTATGCCGGTAAATCCGGAAAGCCAGAAAGAAATATTAAGACGGCTGCGGGCGTGTGGGATTCCGGGATATAAAATAGAAGGAATCCTCGGTGCCGGCGCGATGGCTATTGTATTCAGAGGCAGGCAGACCAGCCTTAACAGGATTGTTGCAATAAAGGTCTTAAGAAGCAGACTGGCTAAAAACGAAAATTATGTCAAACGCTTTCACAGTGAAGGACGGGCGGCGGCCAAGCTGAATCACCATAATATCGTAAGCGCAATCGACGTTGGAAAATCGGGTGAATACCATTATTTTGTAATGGAGTATGTCGAAGGTGACACAATCGACGCCGCCCTGAAGAAGGGAAAGATATACAGAGAAAAAGAAGCGCTCAATATCATTATTCAGGTTGCAAGGGCCCTTAAGCACGCCCACGAACACTGGATTATCCACCGTGATGTCAAGCCCAAGAATATAATGATTACCAATGAGGGCGTGGTCAAGCTGGCCGACATGGGTATTGCACGGGAGCTTACCGACATTGCCACCATAAAAGCCGAGAAGGGCCAGGCCTGGGGAACTCCTTATTATATATCGCCCGAACAGATAAGGGGCAAAATGGATGTCGATGGAAGGGCCGATATATACAGTCTCGGGGCTACCCTCTTCCACATGGTGACAGGCAGAGTACCATTCTATCATCAAGACCAAAGAAATATATTGCATATGCATCTGCATACAAGCCTTACACCGCCGGACCATATCAACAAAACACTGTCAATTGGCATCAGCGAAATGATTGAGATAATGATGAAGAAGAATCCGGAAGACCGCTATCAAAATGCCAAGATTCTTATTGAAGACATAGAAAGCCTGTTGAAAGGAGACCCCCCTATCAGGGCCCATCAGAGCATTGACGTTGGCAGTTTCTCACCGCTGGCCAGCGGAGATTTTGTCCCGCCTGAAACGAGCGCCCTGGAATATGAAATTGTAATAAAGCGGCAAAGGACTGCGTTAATAGTGTGTGTTGTTTCACTGGTATTGGTGATTCTCATATTGATAATTGCCCTGATGTCACTTTTGTGAATGGGTTTCTGATGAAAAGAAAAATATCAAGGTAATCTCTGAAAAGAGTATAATGGGAGAACACTATATGTTAATAGCGTTCTCCTCTGTTTTATATGTCAACTTAAAGGGTGTATGAAGGAGACAAAAATGAGAATATTGAAAAAATCGAGAATAGCGGGACTTTTTCTTTTAATACTGAGTCCTTTTTGTATCACACGTGTGGCGGCTGCGGAGAATTGCTGGATCGGCACCTGGGTTAGCGCCCAGCAGCTTACAGAACCCAGAAATCTGCCGCCTGCACCGGGATTATCCAATAATACGCTGCGCCAGGTTATACACGTAACCTTAGGGGGGAACCTTTTACGCGCACAGTTTTCCAATGCCTATGGGTCCAGCCCCGTGACAATCAATGCCGCCCACCTGGCGGCGTCAACGGGCGCCGGCGCGATAGACCCGGCAACAGACAGGACGCTGACGTTTCAGGGGGAATCATCGATAACTATTCAGGCGGGCCAGGCCGTTTATTCGGATGCTCTGGACTTCGACGTAAAACCATTGAGCAACCTTGCAGTAAGTATTTATTTTGGTCAGACGTCGGCTGATGTCACCGGGCATCCCGGCTCCAGAACCACATCCTATATCCAGTCCGGCAATGCAGTGACAGCGCCCAACATGACGACGGCGGCTAAAACAAATCACTGGTATATTTTAAGCGGGATTGATTTGTGGCTCGATGATTCCTATGCGTGCGTGGCAACGCTGGGTGATTCGATTACGGACGGCAGGGGCTCCACCACCAACGGCAACAACCGATGGCCGGATAATCTGGCCAGGCGATTGCAGGCAAACCCGAATACTGCGAAGATTGGCGTACTCAATCAAGGTATCGGCGGCAACGCCGTGGTAAAAGGCGGCCTCGGACCGACCGCGCTTGAGCGCTTTGAGCATGATGTACTAAATCAAAACGGGGTGCGATGGGTGATTATTCTCAATGGGGTTAATGACATCGGCGGCAGCCGCAGCCATAAAGTGGCTACCGATTTAATTGCCGCGTATGAGCAGTTCATAGAGAAGGCCCATGCCTGCGACATCCTGGTGTACGGTGTGCCAATCCTGCCCTTTGGTGGGTCCTTTTATGATAGTGAAAACCATGAGGCCGCTCGCCAAACGGTCAATGAATGGATTCGAACCAGCGGCAAGTTCGATGCAGTCATTGACCTGGATGCTGCGGTACGCGACCCGGCAAATCCCACTAAACTGTTACCCGAATACGATAGCGGTGACCATCTGCACCTCAGCGTGGCAGGTTATCAAAAGATGGCCGATGCTATCGACCTCGATTTGTTTAAGCGATAAAAAGCTGCCGGTCATTAGCTTCCAATCTTAAGTTGCTTTTGCGAGGAGTATGCAATGAGAAGAATAGTACGAACCATGCGATTTCAAATGTTCCTGGTGGCAGGTATCGCCAGCGTTTTGCTCCAAAGTGGATGTCTCACTGCTGCCGAATCACTACGCGAACGTACTTCCATCAACGAAAACTGGCGTTTTTACAAATACGATACGAAAGAAAAGGCGGACAGCCTGATATACGATGTACGTCCGGGGTTGAGGGATAATGACACTGTTGTGATAGCGGATGAAATGCCTACGGAGGCTGTGAAAGTCAAAGCGAAGCAGGCCGTTCTCAAACCCTGGATTCTGCCGACCGGCAACGACTTCATAAAAGACCCCGCCAAGCACCATGTCCGTCCCGAAGGCAATCCCGGCGGCGATTTCCCGTTTGTTCAGGGCGATTTCGATGACAGCTCGTGGCAGAGCGTGAGCCTGCCGCATGACTGGGCGATTGCAGGGCCTTTTTTTGAGGGGCGGAATCCTGAAGTGGGTGGCAGCATGGGGCGCTTGCCCAGTCCGGGCGTTGCCTGGTATCGCAGGAAGCTCAACATCCCGGCCTCGGACGAGGGCAAGTCCATCTTCCTCAATGTGGACGGTGCGATGTCTTACGCTATGGTTTGGTTAAACGGCAACCTCGTCGGCGGCTGGCCGTTTGGCTACGCCTCATGGCGTGTGAATCTTACGCCCTATATCGTACCGGGCGGTGAAAACCAGCTGGCGATTCGGTTGGACAATCCGCCTATTTCTTCTCGTTGGTATCCGGGCGGCGGCATCTATCGTAATGTCTGGTTGACAAAGACCAACCCCGTTCATGTCGGCCAGTGGGGAACTTTTATAACGACGCAAGATGTTTCCGAGGCCTCTGCCACAATAAACATAGAAGTCACTATCGACAACAATTCCAAAAATGACGCTGCTGTCAAAGTGGTTACACAGATATTCGTCTTGAATGCAGACGGTAAAAAAATCGATAATGCAGTGGCTACTTTCGCACCTCTGAAAACGACGGTTGCGACGGGAAAGAAAACAAAGTTCAAAGGTTCCGTTATTCTTAAAAATCCCAGACTGTGGGGACCGCCGCCAACGCAGACTCCAAATCGCTACGCGGCAGTGACTACTTTGTTGCAGAACGATAAACCAATTGACCAATACGAAACACGATTCGGTATCCGTTCACTGCGTTTCGACCCGGACGCTGGTGTCTATGTAAATGCCGAGCTCATCAAACTCAAAGGCGTGAACCAGCACCACGGCCTCGGTGCCCTTGGTGCTGCATTCAACTTTCGAGCGGCTGAGCGTCAACTCGAGATACTCCGTGAAATGGGCTGCAACGCAATCCGTACGGCACATAATCCACCTGCTCCCGAATTACTCGAATTGACGGACCGGATGGGATTTCTTGTGATGGATGAAGCCTTCGATGTCTGGGAGAGAAGAAAAACTCCGCTTGATTTTCATCTTATCTTCCCGGACTGGCACGAACAGGATTTACGTGCTCTTGTCAGGCGCGACAGGAATCATCCTTCGGTGATTATATGGAGCTTCGGTAATGAAGTTGGCGAGCAATATACCGACGAGCAGGGAGCGGCGATGGCGAAACGGCTGCACGATACTGTGAAACAGGAAGACCCCACCCGTCCCACGACCAGTGCCATGAACTGGGCCAAGCCAAATATGCCTTTCCCCGCTTCTATGGACGTTATAAGCCTTAATTACCAGGGTGAAGGCATTCGCCAGTCACCCGAATTTGAGGGGACAAACCGCATCCGTACATCGCCGCAATATCCTGCCTTTCATGCGCAATTTCCTGATAAAGTCATTCTCAGCAGTGAAACCGCCTCAGCGTTCAGCAGCCGGGGCATCTACTTGTTCCCCGTCGTGCAAAAAATCAGCGATATCGTGCGTGACGGCCGGGGCGGTGACTCGAAGATTCATCATGTGACTTCGTATGAGCTCCATGCCGTCGATTTTGGCTCATCAGCGGACAAAGTATTCGGTTCCGTTGCGCGCCACCCCTTTGTCGCTGGCGAGTTTGTCTGGACCGGATGGGATTATCTCGGTGAGCCGACACCGTACTATTCTTCCCGCAGTTCGTACTGTGGAATCGTTGACCTCGCCGGGTTAAAAAAGGACCGGTTCCATCTTTATCAGGCACACTGGCGGCCTGATTTTCCGATGGCCCATATCCTCCCGCATTGGACCTGGCCTGAGCGTGTCGGACAAATCACGCCGGTCCACGTATTCACGTCGGGCGACGAGGCGGAATTGTTCCTTAACGGTAAATCACTCGGTCGCAAAACCAAAGGCCGGTACGAATACCGCCTTCGCTGGGACGACGTGACGTACGAACCGGGTGCTCTCAAGGTCGTCGCCTACAAGGACGGCAGAGAATGGGCCACCGATGTCATGCGTACTGCCGGTAAAGCTTGCCGAATGGACCTCAAACCCGACCGCGCCATCATAAGCAATGACGGCCGCGACTTGTCTTTTGTTACTCTCACGGTTCGGGACAACAACGGCATAATGGTACCCCGCGCAAATAACCTGATACGCTTTTCCGTCAGCGGCCCCGGCGAAATAGTCGCTACCGACAACGGCGACCCCACCGATTTCAATATCTTTTCGTCTCACGACCGCAAAGCTTTCAGCGGCCTTGCCATGGTGATTGTTCGCGGAAAGCCGGGGCAGCCGGGGACGATTAAGCTGAAAGCGGAATCCGACTCGCTTGAAAGCGCAACTATCACTTTGCGAAGTATCGCGGAGAAGGCGAACACCGGCGCCGTACGATATGCGGACAGTGAAGAAAGGCCTAAAGCAAAATCGGCCGAAAATCCTATTATCTGGGCAGATGTGCCGGACGTCGCGGTCATTCGCGTGGGAGATACATATTACATGAGCAGCACCACCATGCACATGAGCCCCGGCTTGCCAATCATGAAGTCTAAGGATTTGGTCAACTGGGAGCTGATCGGCTATGCATACGACCGACTGGTCGAAAATGATGCGATGAACCTGGAAAACGGCAGGAGTTGCTACGGCCGGGGTACCTGGGCCAGCAGCCTGCGTTACCACAACAGCACATATTACGTATCGACATTTTCCAGCACGAGCGGCAGGACCCATGTCTATACGACCAGGGACATTGAAAAGGGCGATTGGAAAGAAACTTCATTTGCGCCGTCATTGCATGACCATTCCTTATTCTTCGATGACGACGGGCGTGTCTATATGCTCTATGGCGTCGGCAATCTTCGACTCACAGAGCTAAAGCCGGACCTGACGGGAATAATGCCGGGCGGCTTCAACGAAGTGGTCATCAGAAACGCCAGTGCCGTGGCCGGTGATAATATCATGTTGCCCGCCGAAGGCTCGCAAATGCGTAAGATAAATGGCAAGTACTATCTGATGAACATCACCTGGCCGAGGGGTGGGATGCGCACGCAAATCGTCCACCGGGCGGACAAAATCACCGGCCCCTACGAGGGCAAGGTCGTTCTCCAGGACCAGGGGGTCGCCCAGGGCTGTCTGATAGACACGCCGGATGGCAAGTGGTATGCGGTTCTGTTCCAGGATAACGGATCGGTCGGGCGCAGTCCCTGGCTGGTGCCGGTCCGATGGGAAGACGACTGGCCGGTGTTGGGTGTCGATGGAAAGGTCCCCATGACGCTCGATATTGACGACAAAGAAGAAGGACTTGCCAATATCGTGACCTCCGACGAATTCAATCGCAAGCCCGGTGATGCATTACCCCTGGCATGGCAGTGGAACCACAACCCCGACAACCGCTTCTGGTCAATCGGCGAGCGCAGCGGCTACCTGCGCCTGACCACCGGACGGGTGGACAGCGGGGTTCTTCAGGCCCGTAATATTCTGACCCAGCGGACCTTTGGCCCGGTGAGTTCCGCGACCACCAAAATAGAGATCGCCCAAATGAAAGACGGCGACTACGCCGGCCTGATCGCCCTGCAAAGGAGATACGGCTTTGTCGGCGTCAGGATGAAAGGTGACAGCAAATCAGTCGTTATGGTGAGCGCGCAATCCAATCGGCCTAAGGAGGTCGAGAGCGTTCCTCTCACACAACCAATCGTTTATCTCAGGATAGACTGTGACTTCAGGAATCGTACGGACAAGGCCTACTTCTACTACAGCCTGGACGGCGCGACGTGGACAAAGATCGGTTCTGTCCTGCAGATGGCCTATACCCTACCGCACTTCATGGGCTATCGCTTCGGCTTGTTCAATTACGCGACAAAGTCGGCCAGTGGTTTCGTGGATTTTGATTTCTTCAGGATCGATAATAAGTTGACCGGTACGAGCTCCGCCGATATTGCCAACATTGTTTGCAATTCGGATGGAAGCGTGACGTTCTGACAAGATAGCCTCACAAGGTAATTCAGGCAGACTAAAGGGCGTTCGTTATATTTTTATTAATTTGAATCAAAAGATTTTTTAGTTTCGAAAAATTATTTAACGTGAGTCTGAAGGGCGGGGCAAACCATATCTCAATTCTGAACTTTGGTTTTTAACTTTTTATTTCCTCAAGTTTAGCATCCTGTTTACAATATGTGAAAATCCCATCGCACACTGTTGTTAAAAACCGATGGTAATATTATGGGGCTGATAAAAGAGCAAAATGGTATTTTTAAAACTTACAATAAAACAAAATAGGATTCGTACGTATGACTGAAGAAGGACAAGATGTAAATAAAAGAAACCGGATTTACTGGTTAGATAGTCTCAGGACGTTCATGATTTTTTTAGTGGTCGTATTTCACGCCGCACTTATATACGAAAAAAACAGTATGGGAGCCACCTGGTGGATTATTTGTGAACCTTCGAACAGCGATTTTTTCGGTATTCTGTTTTTAATCCTGAATATTTTCGTTATAGCAACCATATTTTTCGTTTCAGGATTTCTTACGCCGTTATCTCTGAAAAACAAGAACGGGTGGGCATTTCTAAAAACTAAATTCAAACGTCTAATGGTGCCTTGGATTATCGCCGTATTGACGCTGATTCCGGCTTACAAAGTTATATTTTTATACTCACGAAATTTACCTCAGGAAAGCTGGACGAATTACTTTCACTGGAATTCGATGTGGAGTCAAAACTGGCTGTGGTTTCTGCCTGTTCTTTTTTTATTCGATGTACTGTATTTATGCTTCTCAAATATAAATATGTCACGTATCACTCTGAAGAAAGCCATTTGGGCAACTCTTCTAATTTGCGTTATCTATAGTTTCTGCATGGACTTTTTTAATCTGCACGGCTGGACAAAAACAGTATTGATAGATTTCCAAAATGAGAGAATATTAATCTATTTTATGGTTTTTCTGTTTGGCGCTCTATGCTGCAAGCTCCGGGTATTCGAATCGGAACGAAAAAACAAAAAGCTCGATATCATACTTCACAGCACCGGATGGATACCGATAAATCTCTATATCTTTTTACTCATTTACTCGTTGGTAAAACCCAATGATTATCTCATTTCCGAGGTTGTCGATACGCTAATCCTTCGGCTAAACTTTGTACTTTCATTGGCATACCTGCTGTACACAATGATAACTATTTTCAAAAAGTACATGAATAGACAAGGAAAAATCAGTAAAGAGCTGAATAAAAATTCTTACGGTGTTTACATCATTCACGTGATAGTTATGGGGACAATCGCATTAACTATGCTTAATACTTCAATCCCTTCGCTGTTAAAGTATCTTATTCTGGTAGTATCAACCTATGCGGCGTGTAATCTGATAATCTCGCTTTACAGAAAGGCATTTACCTTCCTGGGATTCAAGCCCTTTTAACGGGAAAATAAGAGTTATATCGAAAGTTCACGGCCTCTGTTGCCAATCACATAGGCTTCGAAAATTTCGTCGAGGTTTAAGGCCGTTTCTGTTATGCCGTTGGCGGACATGCCTTTTAGCCGGACTCTTTTTTCTTCATCGCAGTCTTCGACTGTTATCGAAACATTGTCCCCGACCTTTAACATATCCAGAATGCCCGGCAGCCCGTTAATGTTCGCATCGGATTTAGGTGTCAGAACAAACTTTCTTACGCTCTCCCTGAGCTGCTCCGTTTTAGATGCTTTAATAATTACTCCATCATCAAGTATAGCAACATAATCAGCAACCGGCTCAATCTCATAAAGCAGATGGCTCGAGAAGAAAACCGTAACACCATTACTTTGCAGCAGGTCAATTACATGACGCAGGAAATCCTTTCTCGCTATGGGGTCGAGTCCCAGCGTCGGGTCATCCAGAATCACAATATCAGGTCTGTGCCCCAGCGCTAAAAGCAAAGCAAGGCTTGAATTTTGCCCTTTGGAAAGCGCCTTTACCTTCGTATTCTTCGGCAGTCCGAGCACCCCGGCCAGCTCATCGGCAAACTCATAATCCCATTTCTCGTAAAATCCCGCAACCCACTTGATAATACGGCTGACCGTCATCCAGCCGTACATCTGCTGGTCTTCGGCCATAAAGCCGATTCTTTTTCTAACATCAAGAGTCTGTGTAAAGCTGTCAAGCCCGCCGACAATGCACTTGCCGGCCAGAGGCTTTTGCAGGCCGAGTAGTGTCTTTATTGTCGTCGTCTTGCCGGTGCCGTTCCTGCCTAAAAAGCCGAATATCGAACCTTCCGGCACTTCAAGATTAACCCCCTTTAGCACTTTTTTTCTGCCGTAAGAAAAATGTAAACCTTCTATTCTAATAGCTGACTCTGCCATTTTTTGTTCCTCTGTACTTTCAGTTTTCTACTCAGGGTCCTTCAGGAGACACAGATACCATCGTTTGTTAGAATCGACTTCGTCCGAATACTGATATCGATATAAACACAGTAGTATATTGCCGTTTT
>JASFVS010000068.1:0-10739 GCA_050049715.1 Phycisphaerales bacterium | reverse complement strand
CCCAGTCGTCTTCTATAGTTGGGCGTCTGGCTACCCATATATCCCAATCACCATGTCCAGCGGGCCGGTCAGACATTAGGTAGAGCTCTAGCCCATCAGATGAGAAGCAACCTGGAGCCTCACCATGGGAAGTATTGATCGTTTGCCCCATATTCATGGGTTCACCGAAGGTGAAATCCGCCTTTGCCACATAGGCGTTGGTCAGGACTACACAAGCTAATACTGCAAGAAGCAGCATTGCCCCGGCCCACTGTGGGTGCGAGGTCTTTTGGGATTTAGCAATCATTTTAATCCTCCTTTCAATTTGACATGTATCTTCTGATATGCCTGCCACCGAGGGCAGGTAACGCACCTGAGAAAAACTTTCTAAAAGAGTAACAATAGTCTTGCCATATCTGTGTGGCTCATCCGCATCCATCATCGAAATCGCTAACCTGTCACATGCGAGCTCGCGGTCCGCTCGCATACGGCTGGATGCGAACCACATCAGTGGATTAAACCAGTGCAGAGTATGCAGAAGCGCCATCAACCAGCCGAAATAGATATCGCGCTGTTTAAGATGGGCCAATTCATGGATAAACACGTAACGCAACTCTTCTAAATTATAGGTTTCAAGCATACCCTGTGGTAATAACAGCCTTGGCCTTAAAAAACCGAAAAGAGCAGGACTCTTTATCCTGTCGCTCACAACCACTCCCAGGATGGTCTGGATGCCCATTTGCATCTTGCAGTCTTCTAATAGATCCAGAATTTCCTGGTCTGTAATCGGCCGCTCACGTTTAACCGTCAGCCACAGACTGATATTGCAGATACAAACATAGAAAGCCATAAATAGAACACCAACTAACCAGATTAAGGGTAAGATTCGCACGAATCCAACAAAGAAAGTTTTATAGCTACTTTCAGGCTTTGACTCCTGGGTGTCTTCGTATTCTGCAAATAAAGAGAATCCCATATCAGGAATTCTCTGGGGTTTCGAAAAAGACTCTATTATCCGTCCCTGCCGAATAGAACGTGGTACTAAGTTGAAAACGCTGATTTTACTTTCGGGCAGCCAGGGCACAGCAAGGCGTATTAATAACAGCATCCATATAAAATAATTCAGGCGAGTCGGTAGCCTGTGCCGCAAGATTAATTGAATAAGAACAATCAAAATAATCATCACGCTGCCCTGCAGGCTTACCCACAAAAGCCAATCAAAGAATTGTGTCAACTGCGAATTTACCTCTCCCATCCTCAGCCCTTTCGCTGTTATGACTTCTTTCTCCGCTTTTTATTTTCATTAGCGGCCTTTTTAAGAATTTGCCTGAGTCTGGCAATCTTCTCTGGAGATAGCTTCTCCTCTTCTACAAAAGCCACTAACATCGGTTCAACCAAGCCGCCGCCCAGTCGCTTCAAAAACGACCTCGCTTCGGCTTTTATACATTCACTCTCCGTAACCAATGGGAAGTAATGGTATTGCCTGCCCTTTTTCTTAAAGCCGACGGCCTTTTTATTAACTAAACGATTGATAAGCGTCCTTATGGTCTCTCTTTTCCAATGGGTCTTCCTAATTAGGATTTTTACAATATCATTGGCGGTCGCCGGTGAATCTTTCCATAGAACCTTCATAACTTCCCATTCTGCTTCTGAAATTCTTGGGGGCTTTTTCATGTTGCTCTCCTAACAATTACACATGTAACATTTACATTGTTACA
Organism: Phycisphaerales bacterium; assembly: GCA_050049715.1. GTDB lineage: Bacteria > Planctomycetota > Phycisphaerae > Sedimentisphaerales > Anaerobacaceae > NIOZ-UU13. The sequence goes on along the minus strand of JASFVS010000068.1, from coordinate 9,042 downwards.
CATGTAACATATAACGTCAACAAAAAAATAAAATTTTTTAGATATTTTTTCACGTACTCGGATTTGCACTTAAAAAGGCGTGTTTTTTGCCATCACTATCTGTTCTTACCCCACTGCTACTTTGTATCTATCTCATTCTTTTCAAGCTCCTTCAAATAAATATTACGAACCGCCCCCGTCGTGCACCACGTCGCAATTCCGAGCGGCACAGACGTATCCATCTCAGGTCTCACGCTGATATGACGGCCGGTCGTTTCGATATTTACAAGCTCTTCATCATCGACCCACGCCTCAATCCTGTCCGGCCTGACACGAAGCCGAACGCGATACCATTGGTCATCCTTAAACGAAATAAATCGTGTTGTCTCGTTATTAGCTGCATCGTAATAATCGATATTGGAAAGCCCGCACATACTGCCCCCCCACCCACCGAGTATCAACGAACATGGCCTGTCGTCCACAGGAAATGTCAGCCCGCAGAAAAAGTCACTCCCGCTGACGCGTTTTGCTTCTAGCGTAATTTCATAATTCATCCTCACAACCGGCCCGCCCCAGTTAATTCCGGTCATATAGTTACCCATCTCCATGTAAATCGCACCATCCTTAACGTAAACATCTCCCTTGCCGCCGAAATCGGTTATTTCCCACTGCCCTAACGTCTCACCATCGAAAAGACTGATTTCCGCCTCTTCCGGCTCTTGCGAAATATCTGCTTCACCCGATGATAACGCACCCGGCCTACTACACCCCCCCACTCCCAGAACGCACAATAGCAGAAACATTTTATAGAGCCGCCGCCAAGACGCACAACCTCTTAAAAAAAACGTAAATCTATATAAATTATCCGCGATAATTGTAAGTTTAGGAGCCATTGGGCCACTCTAAGTTAAAAAAGCATTGATTAAAATAACCACATTTTTTAGACTATACAATAGGTATTTAACGAAAATGGCCGGTTTTTCAATATAATAATCGCTAAAAACACAAAACCATAATGGCCCGTATGACGATAACATTTGCAGAGGCAAACACTTATCATTGGTACTTTATTTTAAGCAATTAAGTTTAGCATGAACAGTCATAAGATAATCTCAACAAAAGGGTTGATGAAAAAGATTCCTGCAGTCTTCATCTGCCTTTTGATTTTCATACCGTCAGTCTCTGCACAGCGACAAAAGCCCTTGGCCAACGCAAATAAGGCCGGCCTGTACGCCAGGTCAATCGAACAGGTGCTTCGCTTGCAAGAGGACGAAGTCGATTTGGCTACAGCCGCTCTGATTGTTTCGGAACGCTGGAGTGACATGGTATATGGCCGGCAATATCTGGCAAGACTGGATGAAATGGCCTATGAGATTCGTGAAAGGATGAGACGAAGAAAAATAAGGACAAGCTACAGAGCTATTCCATTAATAAACGCTTATTTATTTGATGAATTGGGATTTACTTCGATTTCGGAGGCAACCGACCCGAACAGCTTGTTTTTACACACCGTGCTTGATGAGAAACAAGGCTACTGTTTGAGTCTTTCAATCCTTTACCTTTCGCTGGCCGAACGCCTTGACATTCCTTTGTACGGCGTTGTTGTACCGGGACATTTTTTTGTCAGATACGATAACGGCATAAAAAGATTCAACATCGAAACAACAAGCGAAGGTGGAAACGCCCCCGACGACCACTATATAAAGAGGTTCAAGGTCCCGCTCGAAAACAACAATAGTATCTATCTAAAAAATTTGAATAAGATTCAGACATTAGGCTGTTTTTTAAATAATCTCGGAAACAGTTACGACGACGTCGGCAACGAAGAATCTGCCCTCTTGGCGCTCGAAAGAGCCGTAGAGATAAACCCAATGTTATCCGAATCCCGCGCAAATCTGGGTAATATCTATCTGCAAAAAGACCAGATTTCAAAAGCGATAAACGAATATAAATCTGCTTTGAGAATCAATTCCGGCGATGCCAAAACGCACAACAACCTTGGAAACGCTTACCTTCGAAAATCTGAGGTTCTCGGCCCGCCTCACGAAACGGGATGGTTAAATTATGCCGTAAAAGAATACCACACATCGATAAGACTTGACCCGAATTTCCCCGACGCATATAAGAACTTGGCCGTAGCATATTGTAAACAGGGAAATTTCAGACAGGCATTGGCGAAAATAAAGCATGCGATTAAAATGGTGCCCGAAGATGCTTCTTGCTACAGTCAGTTAGGCAATATTTACGAGCAGATGGGCGATTACGAACGTGCAATAACTCAATACAGAAAGGCACTAAGAATACAACCCGATCTGGCGGAGGCTTATCATGGTCTGGGGCTTTGCTACAACAACGTAGGTTCCCCTGGCAACGAAATCTGGGCCTACAAAAAGGCTTTGGAGATAAAACCGGACATGCTTTCTGCTCTTGTTAATCTCGGCAATGTTTATTTCGCCCAGGAAAAATACACAGAGGCCATCAGGTACTACAAAAAAGCTGCACAGTTAAAGCCTGATGAACCTATGGTCCATTACAATCTCGGAGCTGCATATTCCAACAGTGAAAATTACGAACAGGCGGTGGATGAATATTTGATAGCGGTCGGAATCAATCCGGGCATCGGCGATGCACATTACGGACTCGCATTTGGCTATTATCAATTGAAGAGATATCCTCAGGCTTGGGAGCATATTAAAATCGCAGAGAAATTAGGCGTAGAGGTTTCCAAAGACCAGCTCGACGCCATAAAAAGCAGATTACGATAGACAAAAAACACATAAAATCTTTCAACAAATTCTGAAGTCTCTCATTTGGCCCTCAAAGGCCGGTCAATCGGATTTTCACAAGCGATAACAATGCAATTAACCTGCTAAATATTAGTGAATAACCAAATTTGACTTGACAAAACAGTCTTATTTCACTATTAAAGCTGTTTCTTTAGAGTATGGACGTTTTTTTATGATTTTTGGAGTAACTTAGAATGTTACCGACAAAGAAGACCAGTAAATGCAGAACACGCACGCGCCGCAGCCATCATCGACTAAAGGCTGCAAACTATTCGATTTGTAAGAAGTGCGACCAGGCCAAGCTACCGCACGCCGCTTGTGATAATTGCGGCTATGTTAATCCCGATATCACATTAGACCTCGGTAAGGAATCCTAATAAGGGTAATTACGAAATGCGAATAGCTGTTGATGCAATGGGAGGCGACAATGCCCCGGACGAAATTATCGCTGGCGTGCTGGAGTCTGCCGAGCTGCTTGATAAAGACGATGAGCTGATACTCGTTGGCCCTGAGGATATAATAGGACAGCAGTTAAAGTCCTTAAAGGCACGTAAAAAATCCATCAGCATAGTTCATGCCCCCGACGTCATTACCATGGGCGAGGTGCCGATAGAGACCTTACGAAAGAAACCTAAAAGTTCGATCGCTGTCCTCGCGAAATTAGCGAAAAGAGGACAAACCGACGCGGTTATCTCGGCTGGCAATACCGGCGCTTGTGTAGCGGCCTTTCAGATGAGAATGAGAAACCTCCCAGGCGTTAATCGCCCCGGCATAGCTGTGGTCTTTCCTACTTTTAAAGGGCCGGTCGCAATATGTGATGTGGGGGCGAACATTGCCTGTAAGCCGATGAATCTTCATCAGTACGGCGTAATGACAAGCGTTTATTCGAAACATCTGCTCAAGATTGAAAACCCGAGGGTCGGCCTTATGAGCATCGGGGCCGAGGATGCAAAGGGCAACGAGGTCGTAAAAAAAACAAGGGAGTTGTTAAAGAACGACTCGAACATAAACTTCATTGGCAACATCGAAGGCAGAGACATCTTCGAAGGCACTTGTGACGTCGCAGTTTGCGAGGGCTTCGTGGGCAATGTAATCCTGAAGCTCACTGAAGGTCTGGTTGATGGTTTATTCAAAGCGATAAAGAACGAGCTTATGGAAGAGAAACTCCGCCTCGTTATGAAATTTAAACCCGTAATGAAAAGAATCTATAAAAAGTACGACTATAACACTTACGGCGGTGCTCTTCTGTTAGGCATTAATGGTACAGCGGTAATCTGTCACGGCTCAAGCCGCAGTTACACGATAAAAAATGCAATCTTAGCCTCAAAAAAATTCTACACCGAAAAAATTAACGAAAAGATAATCGAGTATCTTTCTGGAACTTGCGTAAGGACCACGGATGAATAAGCAGAAAAATGGCTCACCCCCCCCCTATCGTGCAGTTATTAAAGGTTATGGCTCATTTGCGCCGCCTAAATTGCTGACAAACGATGAGCTTGCGAAGATGGTGGACACTTCCGACGAATGGATTACCACGCGTACCGGCATCAAGACTCGTCACATTACTAACGACAACGAAACTACGGCATATTTGGCCACCGAAGCCGCTAAAATAGCCTTGGACGAGGCAAAACTTAAAGCAAGTGACCTCGACCTCATTATTGTCGCCACTATCACGCCGGAGATGGTTTTCCCCTCTACCGCATCTTTTGTTCAACTCGCCTTAAAAGCCAAAAAAGCATGGGTCTTTGATTTGTCCGCCGCCTGTAGCGGATTTATTTATAGCCTCTCTATCGTACAGCAGTTTATAGAAAGCGGCAGGCTGAAAAACGCGCTCGTTATAGGCGCCGAAACCCTGACAAAAATCACCGACTGGACCGACCGCACGAGTTGCATCCTTTTCGGAGATGGTGCCGGGGCCGTCGTAGTTCAGCGAAGTAATGGCAACCGAAGGGGAATTTTATACAGCACTATGCACTCCGATGGCGAACGGTGGGAAGCTTTGAATTGTCAGGCTTATGGTTCTCGCCACCCCTCACATAGAAAGCTCGAAGACCCGAAAAAAATCTTTATGGAAATCAAAGGCAGGGAAGTTTACCAGCAGGCCATTCGCCGAATCGTCGAAACCGTCAGCGACTGCCTCAAGCATAATAATCTAACTATCGATGATATCAAAATGGTAATTTCCCACCAGATGAACGCAAGGATTATCGAGTCCGCCGCGAAGCGGCTTAAGCTGCCGGACGAAAAGGTCTTTGTAAATATCAACGAATATGGCAACACTTCAGCTGCCTCAGTGCCGATTGCCTTTGATGAATGCGTCAGAAAAGGAAAAATTAAAAGAGGCGACCTTATCATTTTAGTCGCCTTCGGCGCAGGATTGACCTGGGGAGCAAGTATAGTCGAGTTTTGATACCATATATAATCAGCATACAGCGAGTAATAGATTATGAAAACTGCCTTTCTATTTCCGGGACAAGGCGCTCAAACCGTAGGAATGGGCGCAGATATTGTACAGGCGTTCCCTGTAGCGGCTGAGATTTTCGACAAAGCGAACGACATTGTCGGATATGACCTCAAAGAAATCTGTTTCGAAGACCCCGATGACCGTCTGGACAGCACAACAATTTCACAACCTGCTATTTTCGTAACGTCCGCCGCCATACTGGAAGTCCTCAGAACGCACCCCGCTACCCAAACTCTCACCGCCGATGTAACTGCGGGCCTCAGCCTCGGTGAATACACCGCTCTCTATGCGGCCGGTTTGATTAATTTCGAAGATGCGCTCACCCTCGTCCAAAAACGCGGCCGGGCAATGCAGGCCGCCGCAGACGCAACCGAAGGCGCCATGGTAAGCATTATTGGCCTTGACGAAGAAAAAGTCCGTCGGCTTTGCGACGAGGCCTCCGAAGGCGAATTACTCGCCCCCGTCAATTTCAACTGCCCCGGCCAAATAGTAGTCAGCGGCGCAATCGCCGCCTGCGAACGTGCCGAGCAGTTGGCGGAAAAATACGGAGCCATAAAAGCCATACGCCTGGATGTCGCAGGCGCTTTCCATACCGAAATGATGGCCGATGCGGCTAAACAGCTTGGGGAGGCTTTATCAGATTGTCAAATTGCAGAACATTCCGAAATAAAAACTATCGCCAATATCAACGCCGAATATTACGAATCGAGCCAACAAATCTCTGAAGGCCTGATAAAGCAGTTAACTTGCCCTATTCTCTGGCAAAAGTGTATGGAGCGGCTGCTCTCCGAAGGCGTCGAAAAATTCTACGAAATCGGCCCCGGCCGCGTCCTGACCGGCCTCATGAAAAGAATAAACAGAAAAACTAAAGTCATCAACCTCAGTTCCCTGCAATCATTGGAAAACTTCATCAACCCAAACCCCGAACCATAAACACAGCGAGGGTGGTGGCCTCAAGCGAAGTTTGGGGATGGTTGGAGTTTATATGAATCAATACAGAGCCGCGACCGTAAGGAAGCGGTAATCAACTCCATTGTCATTGCGAGGAGGTTGAAGGCCGACGTGGCAATCTCATTTCGGATTTCCTATTGCACCGTAGGGTGGGGCTTGCCCCACCGTTACCTCTAAATAAAGCAATATCTTTATTAAGCTGTTCTTTAAATCTGTCGATTAATATCATGCAGAGAGTAACAAATTCAGCAAACTGTTATATTAGGACATACGTTATGGAATATTACAGCTGGAAAGAAGATTATTCTGTTAAAGTTGAAAGCCTGGACCTTCAGCACAGAAAAATGTTTGAAATATTCCACAAACTTGGTGAAAGCTGTGATGCTCCGGCGGAATTTGAGACAATCTCGGATATCCTGTCGGAGCTGTATAGCTATGCACAGGAACATTTTGAGCACGAGGAGCGGCTCCTTGAACAGCATATACCCGACCTCCTTGAAGAGCAGCGCAAACAGCACGAGTATTACATTAAAAGAGTTGAAAAATTGACTTTGAATGTAATTAACAACAAAGGTAACGCCACAGCTGATTTGCATTCATTTGTGAGCACATGGTGGCTAAAACACATACTCAAATGGGACATGAAATACAAAGGCCTGCTCACAGAAAAAGACCTGCACACATCAACCACCCCCGCCCAAAATACATAATATAAATATCCCTGCCAAATCTGGCTTCCGCAAGAGATTTCCCTTGTAGGATGCTATACTTCACACCACAAATTTCTACCTAACCAAAAAAATATAAATAGACTATAAATGTAATAAAAAACGTCACGGATAACCAATTGACAATTAGAAATGGCTTCACTAATCCTGCTCTTAAATATCCGTGCATATTCCAATATGTATATGAGCCCGTAAACCAAAATTTCCAAAAAGATACACCTTCTTTACGGCCAATGATGCCAATTCCAAGCATTGCTAGGACCAAACCAATTAAAACTACAATAATAATATACTTTATTGTCACGTTTATGTTGTCTGTAGCACGTTGTATAGCAGTTCCGACTGGTAATACTTTAATGTTGCTGACGATCAAATTATGCCAATTGATATGTTTATTCTTTGACTTGGCAGTAATCTCGACTGGCGTAATAGTCGTGGGAGATTTTACTGAATCAGGCACTTCGAGGAGAAAATGGTAACTAACAGGAGCAGTCCATAGTTTTCCACCTGGAAAGTAGATCCCTCTAAGCTTAAATGACTTTCCTGATCCCAAAGGACCATCTCGGCTAAACATTCCCTTACCATCTATCCATCGAGTACTTTGTAACCGCCACTTCTTGGTGCGTATCTCCCCGGCTTTTTCATTTACCGGTAACAATAAACTCCACGACAAATCTTTATCAGATGGATTCTTCAGTTGATCCCAGGTTGCTTTCCTTATCCCAACGATTTTCCCCTTGTGAACTGAAATAAACACATTCTCTTTAATCTCTGCGCCTCTTGTACATTCAAATACACCCGAAAACCAATCTGCAAGGATGGGGCCATTCGCATCAGGAAATACGTTTTGTAAAGGAATGGGTATTTCGTCGCCATTTGGAAGGTTCTCTCTGCCGAGTGATTTTAGAAATAGTGCCCCGTCTCGCATCTCCCATGTAGCAATATAACCACGCCAGCATGCAGTGTTTGTTATATATAAAAAATTAGGTTTCGGGCGTTCCTCAGACCAATAGTCTTCAAGAGGAAATTCGTCATAACCTCCGGAATATTCATTGCCGTCATAAATAAGTTTGTCACAGACTTGTACCGTGGCTGGACATAGAGATGAAAAGACTAATACTAAAAACAATGATTTTAGCAATTTGTTCAACATTTCATTATCTTGTCGGATTTTTCACAAATCAACACTGAAAATTCCCTCTTCTACTATTTCCATTATGCTCCTTATTTTTCACATATCAAGAAATATTTCAGACGTCTTCTCTGAACCCTGAGCGAAGTCGAACAGGTCAAACCCATCGCGCATCAATTCCTCAACTTAAAACCATGTCCTGAGCGTAGTCGAAGGATCAACACTTAATTTATCCCCAAGGGAAACTAAAAACTCCTTACCTCCATATTCTTAATACGCCCATAGTCCTTTTGACTAATCAAAAGGACTATCTACATTTCTACCTTCGTTCGATAACATTTATATTTTCTTCGTCCCGCCGTAAGGCGTCCCTTACGAGACTAACCGGACTTCGAAACACTGTATGTTTCTCATGCTGGTCTACGGTAGAAATGTTATTCAAATTGTCATTCCCGCAAAAGCGGGAATCCAGCAAATAATCATTAATCACTAGAACTTATCCCAAAACCTAATGCTAAGTTGTTTTATTAACCGAATTAAGGTCTATGAACCTTACAAACGAACAATGGCAAAAGATAGTGGAATTTATTCCGAAACCCAAAGCAAGACCCGGAAGATCCGGACGACCGCCCCAAGATACAAGGGCAGTCTTGAACGGTATCCTTTGGATTTTACGCACAGGGGCTTCCTGGGCCGACCTGCCTGGACGATATCCGCCCAAAAGCACTTGCCATCGACGCTTCCAGGAATGGACAGAATCGGGGGTCTTCGCGAAGATTCTTACAGAGTTAGCAAAGGATCTGAAAGAACGCGGAGGTATCGACCTGAGCGAAGGTTTTATAGATGGAACATTTGCTCCGGCAAAAAAAGGGGCGATGGTGTGGGCAAGACCAAAAGGGGCAAAGGAACCAAAATTATGGGCATTACAGACGCTCGGGGTATTCCTATCGCCGTTAACGCAACCAGTTCTAGCCCACATGAAATAACACTTGTTGATGA
>JASFVS010000067.1:0-10741 GCA_050049715.1 Phycisphaerales bacterium | reverse complement strand
TTTCTTGATAATAGACTTTTGTAAGGGTGTACTCTGCACACCACTGATCTCGTATGGAAACCATATAAATAGTGATTATAGGCAACAATATAAGATGTCACGCACAAGGTTAATGTATATCGAGCTCAAGACCGGTTACAATGATAACGGACCGGCCTGGATTGGGCAAGTGAAGTTTTCACAAAGCGGCCGAACGGTTTATTTCAACGGCCACGCACTCAAGCGCAGTGGCGGGGGTGGGGGGAGTAATCACTACGACCTTGAAACCAGTGATGGGTACTGGGTCTCCGGTATTAAAAAAGATGGTACGGACAGACACTGGGCAGGGAGCGGCAAAATCATGATAGAGGCACGAGTTGTCGATGAGTACCTGAAGCTGACAGGCGAAGATAAGCTTGATACATCCAGGTTCGAAGTGACGACAAATATCGCAGATACCGACATCCAGCGCTTCCACGAAAAGGAAAATAAAAGTCTATAATCAATAATTAAGCGAAGGGAGATACGAAATGACCAAACGTGAACTGGCGGCGTTTATCCTGAAGCTACTCGGCGTCTATGCGATTATTCAGTCGTTAACGTTGCGTCAGTATATTTCTTTAATGCTCGCGTCGCTTGGGCGTGGAAACGACAATGTGTTCAGATTGGCATGGGTGTTTCTTTGCACGTCGGTTCCATTCGCCCTGATGTTGGTAATTGCAATTATTCTTCTAGCCCGTAACCGCAGGCTGGTATCTACTTTAGTCAAAGAAGATGGTCCCACCGGGCTGGGCACATCCCTTAGCTCCCAGGAGATACAGGCTATCGGTTTTTCTATTGTGGCGGTGCTGGTATTCTTATTGGCGGTACCTAAATTGGTTCAGTTTTTCGTGGCTCTCTGGTATATTCAGTCGGCCGGGTTTGAAGGGGTAAGGCCGGGATTAGTCAGAAATGCATGGCAGAGCGGACTTTCGGTTGCGGTACAGTTAACTCTTGCCGTCCTGCTGTTTTTTAGAGGCCGGGGCCTGGCAAACATCTGGCGGCGAATACAGGTTGCAAAATATGAGAAAATAGAAGAATCTGAATAATGTTCTTATGCCGAAACAATATAAAAGAACAAGGGTGGGGCAAGCCCCACCCTTGTTCTCTATGGTCTTGTGTCTTTTACGCCGTTTTTTGGTCTATAAAACCTTCGAGCTTTCTGGCGCGGACAGGGTGCTGAAGCTTGCGTATTGCCTTTGCCTCTACCTGTCTGACGCGTTCGCGTGTAACTTTAAAGATTCTGCCGACTTCCTCCAATGTGTACGTATAGCCATCGCCGATTCCGTACCGCAGCTTGATAATTTCGCGTTCTCGATATGAAAGCGTTTTCAGCACGACATCTATTCTGTCTTTGAGCATTTCCTGAGTCGCGGACGCCACCGGCGAATCGACCTCATCATCTTCGATGAAATCACCGAAGTAGCTGTCTTCACTTTCGCCTATGGGCCTGTCGAGACTGATGGGATGCTTGGAAATCTTAAGCACCCTGCGGGTTTCTTCGATGCTCATCTTGGCTTCCTCAGCGATTTCTTCGATAGTCGCCTCTCTGCCTAATTTTTGATGCAGTACTTTGCTGGCGGTTCTCAGCCGGCTCATAGTTTCTATCATATGGACGGGAATACGGATTGTGCGTGCGTGGTCGGCAATAGCACGCGTAATCGCCTGCCGAATCCACCATGTAGCGTAGGTGCTGAATTTATATCCCCTTCGGTACTCGTACTTATCCACAGCCCTCATCAGGCCGGTATTGCCTTCCTGGATTAAGTCCAGAAAGCTAAGGCCGCGGTTGCGATACTTCTTGGCGATGGAGACAACCAGTCTTAGGTTTGCACTGGAGAGCGTTCGCTTTGTATTTTCGTACTGGCCGAAGACTCTGTCCAGCACTTTCAATCTCTTATCGAGCTGTTTTGGTGTTTCCATTACCAGCTCGGTAAGGCCTTTCAGTTCCTGCTTCATCGCTTCGATGTCTTCGGCGGTTATCTGGCCGTTCGGGCCTGCTGCGATAGCCTGCTCTATCTGGTGCATCTTAGTGCAGATACCATGAAGCTTGTTTTTGACCGGCTGTATTCTGCTGGTTCGCAGGCTAAGCTCTTCGAGCAGCGTTGCAATTTTTCGTTTGTTCCGGCGTATTCGCTTTAACGCCATCTTGGTTTCGTTATTGTTCTGGTCTGCGATAACTTTCTTAAAGAGAGTTTGGTTTATTGTAAGTAGTTTATCGGCGGTTTTGATATTCTCGGAGAGCCGCTTTTTTATTATGCTTTTGGTAAATTGAGGAGCGGTGCCGACCTTGATTGTTCTGTCAAACGACATCGTGCCGTTGTGTACCTGCTGCAATAAATCGAGCGAGTTCCTTGCACAATAGTCACACTGAAGCATTTTTCTTCTGAAGGCCATTCTTGCTATTTCAATTTTCCGCGCGAGAGAGATTTCAGACTTTCTCGTTAACAGAGGTATCTGGCCCATTTGGGTCAGATACATCCTGATAGGGTCATCGATCCGACGAGCGACCTCCTCGCCGACCAGTTGTTTCTCAAGAATTGCATCTTCTTTTAGTTGTTGGTCCTTGTCGGATTCATCGTCTGAAGTATCTTCAGAGGTTTCAAAATCTTCATCATCGGCCTGGGATTTATCGGCCTGCTGGGATTCGACATCGGCCTCATCAACCAGGGTTATGCCCATCTCATCAATGGTCGCCAGCAGGCGGTCGAGGCGGGTCGGACTGACCGCATCCTCAGGCAGGTCATCATTCATTTCCTCGTAGGTGAGAAAGCCTTTTTCTTTGCCCTTTTTAATCAGCATTTTAATTTGCTGTTCAGGGTCCTGGATATCAACGGCCGCCGATGGAGTTTCATCAAGTTTTACTTTTTCATTTTTTACTGGTTTCTTTTTCTTCTTTCGTCTTTTTGTCACGATTTTCATCCTTGTATATGTTTTATCAGATTAAACCACAATCAAATGTAACATTAGTTAAAATTATCCCCTTCCCCGACAGAATCCGAACATCGATGTATATTTCAATGTACGGCCGCCGGCGAGTATTGTTCGCTATACCATACCAACGTTGTGACGATTCTCCTTTTCGGTACTTTCATGGGCTTTACGCAAAAACTGCTCGGGGTCGTTTACTGCTTCAATATTACTTTTTTGTTTTTGTGTTCTATAACGCTCTATAATATTCAAAGCTTTCGTAAGGCGGGATTGAAAGTTTCCTTTTTCCTCACCGGTCTGGCTTAATTCGACGATTGAATTACCGAGCTCGACGGATTCAACTGAGGCCAGGATGCGGTTCAACGAAATATCCGTATCAGAGCTTAGTTTTTCGAACAGAATTTCAGCAGTTTGTCTAAATATCGGTACATTGAAGATGTCCGCTGGAATTTTTCGTTTAACAATTTTAAACAACTTCGGCTCATTCAGTAATACTTCGAGGACTTCCCGTTGAGCTTCTGCAAAGAGGCCTTGGCCGTAATCGGTGGCACGAGATTTTTGCTTTTCATCGCCGTAGCTTGCGGCCCTTCGCGCCCGGACGATTCTTCTGCTCAGTTCGGTATTTATCTGCTTGGTGTTAAGACCAATGATATTCGAAATCCTGTTAATTATTAATCCGCGGTCTATCGGCGTGATATTGCCTGCCAGTAAGGCCGTGGCTATTGTTTGAAGGTACTCTTCAATCGCCGCCCTTTTACCGGTGAGAGTATCATCGCCGCTGAAAGTGGCGGTCAACCTGTCCCACTTGAACTGGAAAACATCAGCCGCCTCGTTTACAAGCTGTTCGAATCGCTCTTTACCGGCGGCCAGGATAAAATCGCACGGGTCCTTGCCGTCCGGAACCGAGGCAAGCCTGATATCTATACGCTGAGAAAGACAAACGTCCAGCGCCCTGTTGGCGGCTTCAACTCCGGCAACGTCACTATCAAAAACCAGAACCACCTTTTTGGCATAACGCCTGAGTATCCGCCCGTGGCCGGTTGTGAAGCTGGTCCCTAAAGTTGCAATAACATTGGCGCAACCGAACTGATGCGCCATTATGCAATCGGTGTAACCTTCTGTGACTACGGCCGTGCCGGTTGAAACGATTTGGTGACGTGCCTGCTCCAAGCCGTATATCGAATTGCTTTTGTCGAACAGGGCTGTCGTTGGCGAGTTCAGGTATTTGGCGCCGGTGTCGTTCAGGGTTCGGCCGCCAAAGCCGATTACTCTGCCGGTGACATCGGTAATGGGGAACATCAGGCGGTTTATAAATTTATCCTGATTTATGGTTGTAATCAGGCCAGCCTGTTCAAGCAGCCTGGTTGGGATGTTTTTCGCCTTAGCGGCTTTGAGTAAATCATCACTGGAATTAATCGCCAGGCCGAGCTGCCATTTTTTTATGCTTTGCGGCGTGATATGTCTTTTTGTGAGATAGTCGCGAGTCTGTTTGCCCTTTTGTTCATCGTTGAGATTCTTATGAAAATACTTGGCGGCCCAGACGTTGACTCTTGCCAGTTGGTTAGGATCGGCATCTGCCGTAGTTTTGAGTTTCCCTTGGGGATAAATTGAGTTTTGAGTTTTGGTTTTTTGTAGTTTTATGCCGGCCCGCTCGGCCAATCTTTCCACTGCCTGTGGGAAGGTGAGGTTCTCTCGCATCTGGACGAATTTGAAGACATCTCCGCCGGCACCGCAGGCGAAACATTTGAATATCTGCTTGACACTGTTGACGTTCATACTCGGACGGTGGTCATCGTGGAACGGACACAGGCCGACCATCTCCCGCCCTTTTTTCTTAAGGCTGACGTGTTCGCTTATTATATCAACTATGTCACTGGCCTGCTGAACCTGTAACACCGTGTTGTTGTCAAACATCAATGCCATACTAAAATAATTCCACCAAAAAACCGTAGATATGCTTTACACCTCCCAGAAGTCCGCTTACGGCGAGCACCCCTGTTGATAATAGATAAATAACTACCATCCGACTACTTAAATATACCCATAAACGCCAAAAAGTCAAATCGCTTCTCGAAAAGCGGTTTTTAATGCTGTTAAACAGCATTTTTGGCACATTGGACATTTGGCAGATTCAGACAGATTGTGGAAGACGGAGCTTAGAGGGAAGTATATATTGGCCCCGACTGTTATGTAACCGATGGGCTAAAGCCCATCCTACAGCCTTTTTAATATTTCGGTGTGTAAGGTTTGGTTAGTTCGTTTTTGCATTCACTGTAGCAATTTTGCCATCTTTGAACATTTGGATTGTGCCATCTCCCATTGTTTGTACACGGGGCTTAATTCCTCTTATCCAAAGAGATAATGTATTGGAGTGCTTATTCCGGGTTTCAGATATGAAAACAGCGTTGGGTTTGCCGTAGTTTTCTGGATGTATTTCGTATGAGTAGCCCAGAGGGCAGTTGGTAAAGTGCATTCTGTTAGAGTCATCGTTTATCAAAGTATTTATGCTGTCGGGAAGCTTGCCATGTTTTTCGCGGTACGCTTCGATATAGCCATATAAGCCTTTTTGCCTTTCTGCGCAGTCCGAGACGCTATCGAAGACCCGTGAGGCCCTTGTATTCGGGTCGAATATGAAACCGGCCGGCCCGTCAGGTCCTAATTCAACGACGGGCGTTAGAAATAAGTATGCTTGCAAGGCGCCGATGAGTAATACGACGACTATTATGCTGATTATGGCTTTTGTGTTAGTTCGCTTCATTTTCGGTCTCTCCTTTAATTTGGAAAATACGCGAACTGTAGAGTGATGTCAAGTTAATTTTCGAGTAATTTCAAGAAGCTTTGTGCTTTAGCGGATTTTTATCAGTCGGCGGGCGGCGTGGATCTGGCCGAACATGTCTTCGGAGCGGACATGAATGAAATACACTCCTTTTGGCAGGTCTTTCGGGAGTGTTGCGCGGAAAATATGGCCGCTCGGGGACGGCTCTTTTGCCCATGAGGACCTGGGGAAGTTATGCTTATCTTCAAATTGACGTAATTGAACAAAGTACGGGTCTTTGAGAGTGACTTGTTCCATATTTAACCATTGGCCATTTTCTGTAATCTTCATCCGGACCTTCGAACGTTTTGAACCGGCGAAAATATTCACGAGAACTTCAGTGTTCGGAGCATCTTCGACGGTGACCTGTTCGGGCGCCCAGATATTCATCTGGTAATCGGCAGATTTGCGAAAAGCCTTGAAGCGGATAGAATAGCGATTGCCATCTAAGGTTAAAACCGAGTAGCCGTTAGGTGTGCCGTCATTTGTCATTGAATGAGGAATACCAAGCTCGTCTGGGGTTCCGTTCCACCAACCTCCGCATACGGCGCCGGCGATGTAAAGATGGTGAGGCTCGGGGCCATGCCAGTCGTGCTCTTTGCCGAGGAAGAGATGCTCCATCCTATGGTCGTGTCCGGCTATGGAGAGAGTGTGGGGATGTTTTTCGAGCGCTTCGAAAAGTTCGCGTCTGCCGGATTGAAAAAGATTTTCCGCCCCGTGCATGAGCAGAACAACAAGCTGGTCCTTGTTAAGCAGGGCAAGGTCGTTGCGAATAAACTCAAGCTGCTTTTGGTCGAGGCCTTCTTCGTAGCCGAGCCGTTCATTCTGATGGCGCTCGGCAACAATGCTGTCTAATACGAGGAAGTGGACTTTTCCGTAATCGAAGGAATAGTATATTGGACCGTATATGCTATTGAACGTTTCGAGGGAATACTCATCGGATTCGGCGTAGAAATTCATGTCGTGGTTTCCGGGAACGTTATACCAAGCGAGTCCGATGGCTGAGATTAGCTCGTTAACGACCCCGAGGTCGTTAATGTTATTACCGACGATGTCACCGAGGCTAACGCCGAAAGCGGCATCGATACCGGCGACTTCCTCGATGGCCTCGTGAGCCAAATAAGCCAGCTCTTCTTTTTTGCTAACCTGTGTATCACCAAATATAACAACGTCGAAACGCTCAGGCTCGTAGCGTCTGTAGAGCGGGAAGTCGATAGAGTCAGGTTTTGGACCAGTGGGCGCTACGCCGGGATATTTTAAACCAGCCGGAGAACCGTAGGGCTTGTGAATATAAAAGAACTGCGGGAGGTTGGCTTCGTTTACTTTCGTCATCCAGCCAGCCGGCTTGATTACGAAGATTGTCATATTATCCTCGACGTCGAGAGCATATCGACCTTTGCTATCGGTTAGCACGATATCCGTTCCGTTGGATACTCGTATACCAGCGAGGCCCGGTTCGAGGGGGTCTCGCAAACCGTTACCATTAATGTCATTGAACACTACGCCGGTAACATCCTCCGGGGCGAGCGATACGAGTCGAGACGTGACCGGAGCGCATCCATCCAGCAACAGGACAGCGCTTATCAATGTTAAAACAACCGAGAGTTTCATCTTTGATTCTTCCCAGGACATAATATAAAGATTGATTATTTGTAAAAGTATCCTAACCTAAAATACGTCATGAATCAAAAAAATCTTTGAGGAAAGGTGGTCAGGTGTCGCAACGGGACTAAAAGTTTAAGTCTCCGGATAAACTCTAAGGGAAAAGACAAAAATCAAAATCAGATTTTGTTCTTGAGTGCCTGCGTGAGCAAAGTGAACTTTGCACATCCTATATGCTGATTACGAAGAATTTAAACACGCGCCTGTCATATTTCTCAGCTACGTTCGCCGCGAACACTTCGGTCGAAATTACAATTCGTTGTCCGTAACCAGTGTTTTGATGTGCAGAGCATACCTATATTTGAGTACCCGCTGCTTCGGACTTGAGCAGGAAAGGCAGGAAAATTAATCTTTCTTTTCAGCAGAAAAATAACATGAAATATCAGAGACTTCCTTTCTCCACAGGCCGTCAATGATTTTTAGCCGGTCATCTTCTAATGTGAGTGTGCCTTCCCAGTACTGGACGCCGCATCTTCCGTATCTTGTAAACTTAATACGATTTTTCGATACTTCTACGTTTGATATCTTATCACCGTAAGTTCCTTTAAAAACGTTATCAAGCGTGCCGGTGTATGAGCCGCCATTCTTTTTTAACACAAAATCTCCGTACCAGGTGCCCTGTTTCCAGGACCATTTACCTTCTATGTCAGAAGGCTGAGCGGCGTGGCCTGTAACGAAGGCGGAAATCATATTCGCCAATTTCAACTGGAAATATTTTAGTCTAAAATAACGCGCACTCACCCAAAGATACCTCCGAGCAAAATGGGATTTATACGCCCTCCGTGGGGTACACTGACTCCCTTGTTCAAAGCGAGAGAATATTTTTTCCTCGCTATATATTACTTAGACACACATTCCGATGTGAAAGTTACAGTTTTTTGGTCTTTTTCTTCGATTAGATATGCACTTAACGGGCAAAGTCATACCTCGATTGGATAAGTCCTGCTATTCCAAAGGCTAAGCTCAGAGGATAAAAAATAGAGTGACTGGAAATGTCATGGACAGTACGGCTATTTTCTTGAAAATCAGGTGCGTAGAGGGTATAGTACGGAATTACCCTGAAAACGGGTCATAAGTATACAAATATTTGTACAAGGAGATTTGAAAGTGGCGAAGAGTTATAAGATTGCTGTGATGCCCGGCGACGGTACCGGGCCGGAAGTGACCGTTGAGGCGGTGAAGGTTTTGAATACCGCCGCGGACAAGTTTAATTTCAAAGTCGATTTGACTGAGTTTGATTTCGGTGGTGAAAGATATAAAAGAACGGGTGAGACCCTGCCAGACAGCGGGGTCGAAGAGCTGCGCAAGTTCGATTCGATACTGTTGGGTGCAATCGGGCATCCGGACGTGGCGCCGGGTATTCTGGAGAAAGGAATATTGCTCAAGGCCCGGTTCGAATTAGACCAGTATATAAATCTAAGGCCTGTCAAGCTTTATCCGGGCGTTGAGACACCGATAAAAGACAAAGGGCCGGACGACGTTGACTTTGTTGTGGTTCGTGAAAATACCGGCGACCTATATACCGGTACGGGCGGCTTTACAATGAAAGGAACGCCGAACGAGGTGGCGGTGCAGTCGGCCGTGTATAATCGTTTTCAGGTTGACCGATGCTTGAAGTATGCGTTCGAATATGCGAAAAAACACGGAAAGAAAGCTCGCGGTAAAGGCGACAAAAACACACTGGCACTGTGCGGCAAGACTAACGTGCTGACCTATATCTATGATTTGTGGGAGCGGGCGTTTCATGAGATGGGTAAGGCGGAGTATCCTGATATTGAAAGAGATTATTATCACGTTGATGCGACCTGCATGTGGATGGTGAAAAATCCGGAATGGTTCGATGTTATCGTGACGGGCAATATGTTCGGCGATATCATTACCGACCTCGGAGCGATGGTTCAGGGCGGTATGGGTATAGCTGCGGGCGGGAATATTAATCCCGAAGGCGTTAGTATGTTTGAGCCAATCGGCGGAAGCGCACCGAAATATACCGGCAAAAACGTTATCAATCCGTTGGCAGCTATATGCTCGGGGCAAATGATGCTCGAAACGTTAGGTGAGGAAAAGGCCGGAGCGAAAATCGAAGATGCCGTTAAGTTCGTGACCGCCAATAAGCTAAAGAGCATGCAGGCCGGGAGGATGGGTTATTCGACGAGCGAAGTCGGAGACCTCGTCGCAGAGAAAGTAGCTGAATAAAAACTGCGGTTTTATAACAATGCCTGCTAATTTAACACCGGAATATCATAAGGCTGAGCAGTGGTATCGAAGCGCTACGACTAACGAGGAGAAAATCCTTGCGCTCGAACGTATGCTGGCCGTGATGCCCAAACACAAAGGGACGGACCATCTCAAGGCGGACCTGCGCAGGAAACTTAGCAAGCTTAAAGAGGCCGCCACGCAAAAAAAGAGCGGCAAGCATGTCGATATCTTTCATGTGCCACGAAGCGGAGCGGGGCAGATTGTTCTGATAGGTACGCCGAACTGCGGAAAAAGCTCTATCGTGGAGGCGCTAACTAATGCGAAAGTCAACGTGGCCGATTTTCCGTTCGCAACAGGCGGGCCTGTGCCTGGGATGGTGGAATTCGAGGATGTCCAGATTCAGTTGGTCGATATGCCTCCTATCACGGCAGACTACAGCGCGCCGGGGCAGGTGGGGACATATCGTAATTGTGATTTGGTCGCTATTGTTATTGACCTTTCAGCCGATTTGCAGGAGCAGTTACAGGTATGTCTGGACTTTTTAGAATCTCGCAGCCTGCTGATTGACAAGGAAACGCCGGAGTATGACCAGCAGGGAAACGTGCTTGGGAAAAAGGCTTTCTGTATATGTACAAAATCCGATATTGCCAAGACTGATGCCCTTGAAAATCTGAAGAAATTGTGCAAATATCCTTTTGAATTTATAGTAATATCAGCGACAACAGGTGAGGGGCTCGAAGAGCTGTCGGCAAAGTTTTTTGATTTGTTAGAGATAATCCGGATTTATTCCAAGCCGCCGGGACAGCCGGCCGATATGACCGAGCCATTTACACTGCCGGCCGGCTCGACGGTTATGGATTTGGCCACGGCGGTTCACCGGCAGCTGGCTGAGAAGCTCAAATCCGCAAGAATATGGGGTACAGGTGTATATGACGGCCAAAACGCCCAGAGACATCATGTCCTGAATGACAAAGATATTATTGAATTACATTTCGCCTAAGATATTGTCAAATGCTACTAAGAAGAACTGAAGACGGTCGCAGTATTCAAAACAGGAAAGGATACCAAGTAATGACATGTTATAAGCTTTTTATTGTTCTACTGAGTTTATATGTC
>JASFVS010000345.1:0-3448 GCA_050049715.1 Phycisphaerales bacterium | reverse complement strand
TGAGTTTCGTTCGGATTAACAAGTTCGGCCATTTTGTCAGTAGGCATTGCGGTTAAAAGTGTAAAGTAGTTTTCCATCATGTCGTCCGAGATACTCATTACTTTACCGAACATGTCATTTGGTTCATCGGTTACTCCGATGTAATTGCCTTTTGATTTGCTCATTTTTTCTTTGCCATCCAGACCGACGAGTATGGGCATCGTAATTACAATCTGTGGTTTTTGTCCATATGCCTTTTGGATGTCTCTGCCTACAAGATTGTTAAATGTCTGGTCCGTGCCGCCCAGCTCAACGTCACTTTCCACCATAACCGAATCATAACCCTGCATCAGAGGATAGAGAAATTCATGAGTATAAACATCCACATCCGCCTGCAGGCGTTTTTTGAATGTATCGCGCTGAAGCATCTGAGTGACGGTTTTCTTGGCGGCTATCTGAATCAACTCCATCAGGGTCAGTTTCTCGAGCCATTCACTGTTAGACCTGGTCTCAAGTTTCTTTTCGGAGGTATCTAAGATTTTACCCGCCTGTTGTAAGTAAGTTTCTGCGTTTTGTTCGATTTGCTCCGGAGAAAGGATAGGTCTTGTGGCATTTTGTCCCGTAGGGTCTCCTATCCTTGCAGTATAGTCTCCTATAATAAGAACGGCCTTATGGCCGAGGTCCTGGAATTGCCTCATCTTTCGCAATACGACCGTGTGGCCGAGGTGTATGTCGGGGCTAGTGGGGTCCAGGCCAAGCTTGATTCGCAATTGCCTGTTTGTCTTTGCCGCTTCAGTCAATTTTTCTGCAAGTTCGGTCTCGGTGAAGATTTCGACCGTGCCTCGTTTAAGTAGCTGGATTTGCTCTGGAATTTTCTTAGTCATATTTTTTTCCGTATAAAGTGGAACAACAAAGATCGGGACGTAAAACCCGGGTTGCCTTTACAATTATGTATTTTTCAAGTGAATATTATAAAGGATAAATCGGCAGCAGGCAAGAATAAGACAGGCGAATGCTGAGAGATAACATTCGCCTGGTTTTTAAAATGTGTTGATGGTTTTGTGTAATATGGGATTCTAAGGCTTTTTTATGTTTTGAAGTTGTCACCTTCTTCCTGTTTGACCTGCTGAAAGAACTTACACCTAACACAATCAATTACTTTACTGGCAAAGGAGCCTTGCACTCTACCTCCACACATCGTTCCGGCGATTTTCCAACAGTAACGCCCGGCGTTTTTACCGTTGTTTTTCCCGTCGTGCTTTTCATTTGTGGAGGCAAGGCATGCACCCAACTCTTCTGCTTTATCACCTTCCGGTTGGCGTCCACAGTTCATGAATTCCCAGCAGTTTGATTTCATTATTTTTCCTCGTTGCAAAAAAGCTGTATGATTCAAAAGCAAAATAGAGAACACTTGCAAAGCAAATAGATATCAGGAATCAAGCTTTTTCAATCTTTACTTGAAAGTACATTCTACTTATAGGAGTCGGCAATGATTTGTATAACTTTCGAATATTAGTCAAATCAGCCTACAAAGTTATCGCCTTCTTCCTGTTTGACCTGCTTGAAAAATTCGCATTGGGCGCAATTCATTACTTTGCTTGCAAAAGAACCCTGCACTTGCCCCCCGCATAAAGTGCCTGCGAGCTTCCAGCAGTATCGCCCACCGTTGATTCCGCCGTTTTTGCCGTTATGTTCTTTGTCTGTTGCTGCGACACAGACACCGAACTCATCTGTTTTTGGTCCTCCGGGATGTCGACCACAATTCTTAAATTCCCAACAATTTTGTCCCATTTTATTACCCTCGTTTGAAAAGAATCGATTTCAGAGTAAACCCCCATATTTGATAGGATACGTTTTTAACATTTCTGTTTTCGACAACAGTCTAATGAAAGTTTAACCAAAATCGGGTTTTGTGCGTTGGGAAATTTTAAGAGTATGTATAACGTCAATTTCAGTGTTGTATCGCAGGTAAAATCCTAAAAAGTTTCAACTTTTATGAAAAACTTTAAATCACCTGTAAAAGATAGGGGTATGGGGATATTTGAGTTTAAAAGAAACATAATAATGGTATCGATATGCTAATAAACTTGTTATAGAAAACAGAACTTCTGGCAGTGACAATATGTGTTATGTTCGTGGTGGTTTCTTTTATGGCAGCTTTTTTGATTGTTTGCCGGCAACGCCGCCGGATACGATAAAAGTCATTGCCTCAGAGCTTTCAATGTCCAAAGGCTTCACCATTTCTTGGGGAAATATAAGTACGTTACCTGCGAAATTGTAAGACTGTGGAATATAGACGGCAACATGGTCTTTAAGCCCGAGATTATCAAGGCTTTCTCTTGTCATAAAGCCGACTATCTTTGTACGATTGTCCGGGCCGAGTGTTACCAGAACGGGCTTATCGAATTTTTTCTTTTCACCGGCAAACGCCTCTACAAGGTCTCTGATTGCACCATACAGCATCTTAACAACAGGTACCTTGGTGAATATATTTTCCACCAGGCTAAAAAGTTTTTTGCCCAGGATGTTCGACGCGAACAGGCCTATAAGAAATATTACAAGGATTGTTACTAAAAGTCCCATGCCGGGTATAGTTGTTGGAAGAAGTGTTCTGAAAAGACTGTCCAGGCTTGTAAAAACATAAACGATGATAGAGATAGTAAGCACGACAGGAACAAAAATCAAAAAACCTTTCAGGAAGCATTTTGCAATTTTTCTCATTCTTGTCACTCCGAATAGAATCACTTTTCGATTGGCTTATTTCCGATACTATTGTTTTTCAAAAAAGACCGTACTGCGAATATGTAAGGAACAATAGATGCAAAAAGAAAGATAAGACATATAGCTTCTATTTGTTTTTTTCCTACATGGTCGTGTATTAGTCTCCATATAGATATTGTCTTATTCGGCCAAAGTATCCTTACATCAAAATGGTATGCTCCGTCAATTAGATTGTGAAGCCAGATACCAAGAATGCCGGAGATGACCATTTTTCGTAAGCCGGTTTCGTAGGGTATATGGAATAATCGCATTATCCTGGTGAAGAGGTTTCGTAACGGCCAGGCCGCTACTCCCCAAAGGGCTCCTACCGCCGCTCCAATTAAAAGCGTATGAACGTAGCGGTGTCTTGGCCATCCGAGATTAAAAAGCCATATAACCACCACCTCGATGTCGACAATCACATTAGCCAGGACAAAGACCGGGATATCAATCCACTTTCTGAAGACCAATCCTATAAATCCGCTGGGTCCGAAATGATATGGTGTGATAGGCATTTAACCCTCAAATAAAGATAATATCAATTGATTAAATACCGGTTAAGTACTCACCTTTTTGCAAGTAATTTTGGACATAGTCTTTGATTGAATCTTCAAGTGGAGTTGTATCTTTTTCGTAGCCGGCTTTGTGAAGTTTAGTCAGATCAGCGCAGGTATAGTATTGATACTGGTCGCGGATTGACTCAGGCATC
>JASFVS010000066.1:0-10816 GCA_050049715.1 Phycisphaerales bacterium | reverse complement strand
TTTAGTTTCTTCAGCTTCAGTTTTGGCTTTCTCAGCTTCTGCTTTAACTTTCTCTGCTTCCGCTTTAGCCTTTTCTGCCTCGGCTTTAGCTTTTTCGGCCTCTGCCTTAGCTTCTTCTTCGGGCTCGGCTTTTGCTTTTTCTCCAGCTTCCGTGTTTACCTTCTCTTCGGCTTCTGCTTTAACTTTCTCTGCCTTGGCTTTCTCTTCAGCCTCCTCTTTAGCTTTTTCCTCAGCATCTGCTTTTGCTTTCTCTTCAGCTTCTGCTTTTGCTTTCTTTTCTGCCTCCGCTTTTGCCTTCTCCTCTGCCTCAGCTTTTGCCTTCTCCTCTGCCTCAGCTTTTGCCTTCTCCTCTGCCTCAGCTTTTGCCTTCTCCTCTGCCTCAGCTTTTGCCTTCTCCTCTGCCTCAGCTTTAGCCTTCTCTTCAGCTTCGGCTTTTGCTTTCTCCTCGGCCTCTGCTTTAGCTTTAGCTTCGGCTTCCTCTTTAGCTTTTTTCTCTGCCTCTTCTTTGGCTCTTATATCCGCTTTGGCTTTAGCTATAGCTTCATCTTCTGCTTTAGCCTTCTTTTCAGCTTCTGCTTTAGCTTTGGCATCTTCTTTTGCTTTCTTCTCGGCCTCCTCTTTAGCTTTTTTCTCAGCTTTTGCTTTCTCTTCAGCTTCTGCTTTTGCCTTCTTTTCAGCTTCAGCGTCAGCTTTTGCCCTCTTTTCCTTCTCCTCTTTTACTTCTGCTTCACCCTTTTTACCTTCACCGAAAATTGTTCCTGGGAAAATGGCTCCGCATGTAAAAGGTGGATAAGAGCGGATTGTCACATCACAGGGTACAAACGTCAATTTTTCATCAAGAGTCAGCCCTATCTTTTCTTCCGGGTTATCCCATGGTTCACCTATAAAAGTGTCGGTTTGTAATAAGTGCTCATGGCCTTCTAATTTTTCCCGAAAAATCCTGTCCCAGGAGCCAACCAGCAGGTTGAAGGCTTCACCTACTGTATCTCTGACCTCCTGCGCCTCTTTAATGGTTCCGGCTTTTATGTTTTTCATCACTTTTTCCGGCCCGACGCATTTTTCCAACAGGGAGGTCATCTGTGCCGGCATAGATATCGCGCCTGCGATGATAAACAATCCTTCCCTGCCGAATATTATTTGAAAGGATCCTTCCATGGAGCCCTGAGCTTGGACAGAGGTGATAGCTATAGGATTTTTAAAACGCGATTTAAGGCCACCGATAGTCTCAGCGACAGCCTTTTGCGATTTACACCACATTTCCATATTGAACATTGCGGAAATATCATCACAAAATGCCTTGAATGATTCTGCCGACAATCCTGACATATCCTCTTTAGTTGCAGAATATTTTTTTTGCTCGGATGCTTCGTCGGTACCTTGCTCAGCTGTGCCGGCTTTCTTATCAGTGGATTCTTCCGTTTTAGACGTTGCCATTTAATATGCTCAATTTTTTAAGATAATCAAAAATACTGTGTACTTATGTTTTACTGTCTGTACCACATTGTTAGTTCTGCGGTGTATTCATTCGCAATATCGACCTTTGTTAAAACTTTATTTGCGCCGTCACCTAAACTGTTATTGAGTTTTTGTCCTTTGATCACTGTTGGAATGGAAATGTTGAGGTCGCCGACAGTAGGCAGGATACGTGATTTTACACTACCCATAACCATGTTGGCTACTTCACCGAAAGCATCGGAGATTTCTTCCTCGCCAAGTTCTGCATCCGGTTCCATTGCAAGCATATTTACTGCGATAGCTTTGGCACATGGGAGGTTGCAACGAATAGACAGGCATCCTTCCATACCGCCCTGGAAGGTGATTGAACCCAGGATAGCTTCGTTTTTTATCTCCTTGGGTTCGTTGGATTTTTTGATATCCATAAAAATCATTGTTTTAAAAACTTCCTCTGCGCCGGATAACATCGCGTCGCTTAAACACATCTCGTCAACCATTATTGCCCCCCTTGTCTTGGATTAAAGGTTGTAATACATGCAACGATTGTCGTTCTATTTCATAAATGGCGACAGCTTTTCCTGGAACTTCTGAGGTGTAAACGGTTTGGTTATAAAATCGTTCGCACCGCTTTCCATCACACCGTCAATAAGATCCTGGGAGCTTTCGGTCGATACCATTATTATCTTTGTGTTTTCACAAGCGGGCAGTTCACGTACCTTTTTGACCAGTTCAGGACCGTTCATTTCCGGCATATTGATATCACAAAGCATAATGTCTGCTGCATTGGCGTTGAGTTTTTCAAGGGCCTCGTTACCGTTGCCGGCCTCTTCGGTTTGGCCGATGTCCAGTCCCGCTGTTTGCAGCGTTCGCATTATGATTTTTCTCATCGTAGCCGAATCGTCCACAATTAATAATGACTTAGCCATAAGATTTTCCCCATTATGTTATTTTTGTTATTCCATTTTTGTTTAGTTGGTTATTTTCCACCCATAAAATCTGGTTTATGTCTATTATTTTTCGATAAATTCTTCGGTGTACTTTAGTTAAAAGCGGGAATTTATTGAGGCTCGCTTTGTCTGGAATGGACTAATAATGGCTCGGTTAATTTTGGGGATTATTCAACAGGAAGTGCTTTCTTTTTTCGTTTTTATGTAAAAAACCGCTTAAGTTTGGTTATTTAGATTTCGATAATACCCAACGATATTTATCTAAATGGGGTTTATTTTGGGGGCGATACTTGAAAATGGTTGAAAGACCACAAATACCCAAAAAGCAGGCTACGGTATTTAAGTGTAATTACAAGCCGGACTTACGCGTACCTCCTCGATGTTCGAGTAATTTTTCTTGCTTTTCCGCCTACTTAAATCGCTCGCAGGCGGACAGGTTTTTGGAAGATGCCATTGTGGATAATATCGGAATCACAGTAGAGGATATTAGAAATTCGGCCGCAGAGATTACAGGGGCGCTGCCGGACTCGGTTGAGGCCGAACCACCTCAGTTAACAAGACGGGAATCGCAGATTTTGAGGCTGATTCTTGCCGGAAAGACCAACAAACAAATAGCTCGAGTTCTTTCCCGAAGCTGCAGAACTATTGAATACCATCGTAACAGACTTATGCACAAGCTCGAAGCACGCAATGCTGCTGAGCTGGTCAAGCAGGCCATTGTGATGGGAATCGTCTGAGCCTGTTTGATTTACACGCAAAAAAATCCGAACCGGTAAATCCTTTTTAGTACTGTGGGATGTCCCATATTGTCTCATTCTTCTATTTCCTCAGGAAGTCTGCCATAAACGCAAATCAGGTACTTTCCGAAGTTAATTCAAAACGAAAATTTGACGAACAATTCTAAAAGCATTTTTACAGTTGGCATATACCGAATGATATTTGGTTATGTCACCGGGGACGTAAGAGTTAAATCCGTTCACAAATAAAAAGATAACCGGCCCCTTCGGACCTTAAGCGTAGAAAACTGCAGAGGATATAGAAATTCATTATCAAAACCCGCTTTTCCGTAGTGGATTCAGTTATTTGTTCTTTGCTCTTTGATAATTAGTGTAAAGCTTAGTTATTGTATGAAGCTTTCGTTGTTAATGGAAAGTACCGACAGTCCACAATAATACGTAAAACTGTCAAAGCCCTGTCAAATATGAACAGTCCTGGATTGATGGTACTTTAAAACGCTGTGAAATAGTACCGATGCCTGACTCACTCTCAAAGGTCATCCTTGTCGAAGGCCGTTGGTAGCTTACTGAGTTAATAGGGATGTTGGTGTTATTTCTCAGCGTATTTATTTTTTTGACTAACCAATTTTAGTGTTAACAGTTTAAGGGGATTTTATTATGGCTGAAGCAATAGCTCAAACAGAGCAATCACATAGGGTGATGCTTGAAAAGGAAGGTAAATATCTTACCTTTGCTCTGGCCAATGAGGAGTACGGGCTGGAGATTCTAAAGGTTCGTGAGATTATCGGCTATATGGAGATAACTGCTGTTCCTCAGACGCCTGCTTATGTAAAAGGCGTTATCAATCTGAGAGGACAGGTTATACCTGTAGTTGACCTTCGCGCGAAGTTTGGTATGGAGACCTCTGATATAACCGACGAGACCTGCATCATTGTTGTAGAAACAAGTCAAGGTGACCACAAATTTAGCACCGGTATAGTAGTTGACCATGTAGAGGAGGTATTGGATATCGCCGGCGAGGATATCGAGGAGGCGCCTCAGTTCGGCTCATCGGTCAATACAGATTTCATCCTCGGCATGGGCAAGATAGGTGACAACGTCAAGATACTGCTGGACATCGACGAGGTGCTTTCAAATGTAGACATATCTGCCGGTCGCTATTCAAATCAGATTCATAATGACCGAAGCTCCTGGTCTGCGCCTGAGCAAAAGCAACAGGAGCAACCGCAAATAGAGCAACCTCAGGCAGAGCAACCTGGCTCTGAACAGGCTTAGCAGGGACAATCTCAAGCCTAAAAGATGGACGAGTAGCAGAGGGACGGACCTCGTCAAATTTGTGCAAATGGACTTAAAACTAAGATTTAAGTTAGATAACGAATTAAAAGAAATTACCGGAGAACTATATCATGGCAAAGAAAAAAACAGGAACTACATCACATAAAGGGCACAAATCGGGTAGTGCACAGGCGCAGTTAAAACACTGGGAGAAAATTTTCTCCAGTATGGCCGCCTCGGTGTTTGTTACGGATCAAAACCTCGTTATAACCCACGTCAACGATACGGCGCTCAATACCTTGGGCTACAGTCGTGATGAGGTTGTCGGCAAGATGACCTGCGGCGACTTTTGCAGGACGCCACTGTGCGGAACAGCAGACTGCACGATTAAGAATTGTATGAAGACCGGCAAGCCGATATACGGCGACACCTATGCGACTAAACGTGATGGTACGTTGTTGCCCGTAACCGCTCAGTGTTCAGCAATGTTTGATGACAATGGTAACCCAATTGGTGGAATGGAAGTCATCGGCGATCGTACAGCAGCTGAAGAAGCCAGTTTCAAGATGGAAAACATACTCAAGAGCGTCGGTGCGCCGATGTTTGTTTGTGACAAAGACCTCGTTATCCAGTCGGCTAATGATGTGATATTGAGTGCTCTGGGTTATTCACGCGATGAGGTTGTCGGCAAGATGACCTGTGCCGACTTATGCAAGACCGAGGTATGCGGTACCCAGAATTGTACCATCAAGAACTGCATGCGGACAAAAGAGATTATTACCGGTGAGGTCGAAGCGACTACACGTGACGGCAGAAAGATACCGGTGCTGGCTGTTTGTTCGGCGCTGTTTGATAAAGATGGTAATCCTTACGGTGGTATGGAAGTGATTGTTGACCAGACCGAACAAAAAAGCACGGTTAAAGAAGTCACTCGTTTGATTGAAGCGGCGAGTGCCGGTAAGATGAATGAGCGTGCTGAAATCGGCGATGCAAAGGGCGATTATAAGCTCATGCGTGAAGGTGTCAATCAGCTTCTCGAGGTCGTTGATAAAGCTCTGATTCAGGTTAGCGAAGCCGTCGAACAGGTTGCTTCGGCAGGCCGACAGATTTCTGCATCGTCACAGACTCTGGCCGAAGGTTCGACTGAGCAGGCTGCGTCTTTGGAAGAGACATCCAGCAGTCTGGAAGAGATGGCTTCTATGACCAAGCAGAACGCCGACAACGCCCAGCAGGCAAACACTCTGGCTTCTGAGGCAAGAAGGGCCGCCGATACCGGCACCGATGCGATGCAGAGAATGAACTCTGCTATTAATGAGATACAGAAAAGCTCGGATGAGACAGCCAAGATTATCAAGGTCATCGATGAGATAGCATTCCAAACAAATCTACTTGCTTTGAATGCCGCTGTTGAAGCCGCTCGGGCCGGTGAGGCCGGTAAGGGTTTTGCAGTCGTCGCTGAAGAGGTCCGCAACCTTGCAATGCGTTCTGCCGAGGCGGCCAAGAACACTGCTAATATGATTGAAGAATCGGTCAAGAACTCCAAGAACGGTGTTGATATTGCAGGTGAGGTCGCCAAAGTTCTTGAAGAAATAGTCCAGGGCATCGGCAAGACGACCGACCTTGTCAGTGAGATAGCTGCTGCTTCGCAGGAGCAGTCACAGGGGATCGACCAGGTCAATACTGCGATGGCTCAGATGGACAAAGTTACACAGCAAAACGCTGCCAACGCCGAGGAATCCGCCAGCGCCTCTGAAGAGCTTAGTGGGCAGGCAGAATCATTACGTAATTTAGTACAGGAGTTTACTTTAACTAACATAGGTACGCATGGTCAGCAATTTGGTAACACAGCTCACCATAGTAATGAATCCAATGGAAAATTGAATAAGCAGCAGGGATTGGCCAAGTCTGACCAGGCGTTTCATAAAATAGCCGATGGCTCGGATAATAAGAAAGCATGTGAGCATGCTGCTGCAAAAAAAGCAGCCAGTAAGGCTATCCCTCTGGAAGATGGTGAAAATACTAACTCAGATGATCTTAAGGAGTTCAACGGCTAATTAATACTTACTTATGGAAAGCGAATAGTTTATTAATAGTTCGTAGCCTGAACATGTTGCTCCGGGCGGATTTCATTGTTTCCGCCCGGAGTAATCATTTTAAAAGGGGCTTATATTGAATTAATATAAGCCCCAAATTGATATCTATTTTTTTGCTCCTGATTGCCAGTTAAAGTCGAATTATTGTACGGGTTCCGGCTCTTGCTCAGGTTCAGGAGGAGGACGTAAACGAATATCATCGAAGTACATAACGCCTGAACCGCCAAGCTGTGGATTACTTCTGTCGCCGAAACCGAGACCAATCGAGGTGACATTGGTAAGGTTTATACCCTGGTCGGCAAATTCCTGCAGGTCGATATTCCATTCGGTCCACTCTGTTATTAACGCCGCATCCGGATTGTCGTGATAAACCACAGCACTACTGTCGAGAACTACATACATCGGCTCAGCATTGTTGCTTGGCATATCGGCACCTATAGCCTGATGCGTCCACGTGGCTGGAGTAACCGAGCCAATAGTCTGTACATTGGAGAACACCGCCGTACACGTCTCATTGACATTATGGCTGGTTACCGCCAGGCCTATGTAAACGTTTGTCGACATAGTTATGCCTGCCGGGTTATCTGTTTCGTCACTCGATGCCTGCGTTTCCCAATTCGCGCCGTCGGCAGAATGATAAGCTGTAAATGTGTTGCCCTGGCGAACCAGTCTGACCCAGTAAGGCGCCTGGAAACCGGATGTGTTGGAATTGTATGAAATCTGACCTGTGAGCGGCCGATTCTGGAAGGACGTTCCGTTACTCGCTGATATGCAGCAGAACGCGTGTCTGGAGCTAGGTTCAAGTGTGTCTCGAATCATGACACCCGCCTTGGCCCAGCCATCTGTGTTTTCTATGCTTTCAACTTTGGCGATAATTTCGCCATCGCCTGACAATTGCCTGAAGACATAACGGAACTCATCGGCCATATCCCAGATATCAGCACCGGAAGCAACAACCGTATAAGTTCCGGCCGGCTCTTCTACCAGGCCGGAAGGATTGCCCTTGAACCAAATCGTCAGTGTGTTGACATCTTTCTCCGTCCAGTCGGTTGGATGGATTAGATTCAGGGTCGCTTCGGAGTTTCCGGCTGAAGTATTATCATAGAAGTATGGCATCGCCTGAGCGCCGCTGTGAATATTAACAGTCTCGACGAAATGTTCTCCCTGAGTAAAGTCTGGATTTTCATAACCCACCGTGGAACCGTTTGTAGCAGTGCCGTAACCATCTATCCACGCATCAAATATTCTGTCGGGTGCGAAGTCGTTGTAATCCTCGAAATTATCCACGATAAAGAAGTTAGCCGTTGTAAAACTCCATAAACTTCCTGTCCATGGACTTTCGGGATTTAAATCATTGATTTCATCGATGCGCCAGTAGTAAGTAGTATTCCACTCAAGCTGTCCGGGGTCATACCTTTCGGCGCCAAGGTCCCTGGAGCCTTTATATTCGGGCGAGCTTGTAGTGGCATTAGCTACGGCGTCCGGGTCGGTTCCGAAATAGACGTGGTGTAGAACGGCGTGGTCTCCGGCACCCCATTTTAGAATCAGTGTTTGTTTTGTATCTACTCCAGTATTAGGTGGACTTGGACTGCTGGCCTTAACTGGTGGAGAAAGAACGTATGTTGGAATAATCTGCTTGGGTGTAGAGGGGCTTTCCCAGCTAAGTTCTGCCAGTGCAGCTCCGCTGTTATCGTAATACTCCATCACAATGCCGTACACCCGTCCTCCGACAAGGTCAATAGTGCCGCTGTTTTCTGTTTCACCATGGATTGTCCAGTCGTTGATAATCCGCTGGTTGTCAACCCACAAACGTACACCGTCATCTGTATTGGTATAGAAGGTATATGTTTCGCTAAGCTGCGCTCCGATTTCGCCGGTCCATCTGATTGAGAAATTATCGTCGCCGACCAGTGAATTCGGCTCATTCTCGCCCCAGTCGAAGTCGATATCGGGGTCTATACGGGTCAGCACAAGATTATTAAAACTCGCACCTCTGTAGTAATCACCTCTTATACCACCGCCCCCGCTTGTAACTGTAAAGCTTAAAACGTCACCTGTATGGATTTTTTCGGGTGATTCAAATTCATCAACCCGCCAATAGTAAGTCTTTTCTAATTCAAGAGTGCCGGGGGTATATTGTGTAGCCGCCATTAATCCTTTATCTGTATCGGTTGTGCCGGCCTCAACGTCGGCATAATTGTCGCCGAAGTATAGGTGATGCAATCTTGCTCCGTAACCCGTATTCCATGTCAGCACTATATTCGGATCGACAAAAAATGAGCCGTCAGCCGGAGCCACATTATAAGCTGTCTTCGGTGGAACGAGGAAACTCCAGACAGTCCCTTTCCAGGGACTGTTCGGGTCTGCTTCATTTACCTCATCGATTCGCCAGTAGTAAGTCGTACCCGGAACAAGCCCGTCCGGATAAGCATATTCTTGAATACCGACAATTAAAAATTCATTGGTTTGATTACCCTGGAATACATCTGATTCCGGAGTTGCTTCGTTTACGTCATCAAAACTTTCGCCGAAGTACATATCATGCGAGACTGCACTAATTCCCGGTGCCCACTCGAGGCTTACCCACGTTTGCGAATGTATGGCATCATCCTCCGGGGCAGGTTCAGAGGCTAAATAGTCCTTCGGTTTGACTAATGGATACAGTACCCGCTGTGGAACAACTTCTTGTGGTGTTGAAGGACTCTCCCAGTAAAACTGCCATTCCGCTTCACCGCCGTTCTCGTAGCCTTCCACCAATATCGGGTATTTTTGTCCCGCAGCGAGTTGTATCGGGTCGCTTGCGGCCTCGGTACGATCCTGGTCAGCCCAGGCATCGATGATAAGTTGGCCATCGAGGTACACACGTATACCGTCGTCACTGCCGGTTCTGAAAGTATAAGGCTCGGAATACATTGCTTCTATATAGCCTTCCCATCTGACTGCAAAGTTATCATTTCTTATTCCCGGCGGCGGATGGATTTCGAAAGCTGGAGTAAAACCATCCGGATGGTTGGCTACAAATCCCGGGTTCCAATAGTGGTATATTTGTGGTTCTGTTCGGGTTACAATAAGGTCTCTGAAGGCGTTTTCCCTGGTAGGGGGGGATGCGCCGGTCCAGTAAAAATACTCCGCTCGCAAACCCGTACCGGACTGTCCCCAGGCGTTGCTTACCACGCTTAACACTAAGACCCAGAAAATCCAGTTACCCATTCTTCTATACATAATAGTCCTCCTATGAAATTAGATGTGAATTTGTAGTTGAAATATTAGGAGCTTGGTCGAGAAGTATAAAGTCGCAATTCTGTTTTTTCGCCTTGTGGGCATAGTCCCTCCTCTTAATCTGCTCATTAAAGCTATACCCCCCCAGTCTCGAGAGATTAAACACACAAAACTCGACTAAGATACATGGAAACCCTGCTCTTTGTATAATATATACCAGATGCAAGACTACTCTGTCAATAATTATTTATTTCCTTTCAGGACCAGCTTATTAGGCTTGATTTCGAAGTATTTTAAGGTTGGCTGATAAAATCACATTAGAATTGTGTTAATTTATTGCCTTTATTATGTCTTAGGCGGAACGAAAGGGGGGCTTTTCTGTGTTTTTTACACAACTTCGGCAAAAAATTCTTGACGTAAAAGTGCCTGATTTGGTATAAAAGTGGATAGGTAGGTGTCTGTGTGTAAAAATGGATATCGAAGCTTATGTGGTGGGGAAAGTGTGTGATTTGGGGGATTTGACAAAGGAAGGAGGTAGTGTCAAATCGTAAGAGCATACCTTGGGGAGATCAAGAGTACAGTAGGTGCGTAAATTGTTCTCTCGTTGCTTTATTTAAATCGAATACTAAAAGATAAAATTAAAATCAGAAAAATTGTTGGTAATTATCTAAGATAAGCAGTGTTTTGGTGTGTGGCCGGGACATGTTGTTCTTTATCTGACTTTCTTGAAGGAGGACTATTATGCGTAAGAAATTAATCTATGTTGTTCCTGTTATTTTTATGCTGTTCTTTTGCCTGATGTCGTCGGTTCAGGCGCAAAGCATCGTTTGGTGCTCGGAAAACCTCGATGTCGATGAGGATGGTCTCGTGGATGACTGGGAGTGGATAGAACTTCTTGAATCTGTGGGATACACAGTTTATTCCGAGCCGGGAATATGGGCGGACCTCGATGATGAGCACATAGAGATTCTTAATAATGCCGACTTGGTAATTTTTAGCCGGGGTAGTAACAGTGGCGGTTATAATCAGGAAGGTGAGCCGGAGGTGTGGAATTCCATACCTGCGCCGTTGATACTAATGAATGCATACG
>JASFVS010000342.1:0-3474 GCA_050049715.1 Phycisphaerales bacterium | reverse complement strand
TCCAGGACGTCAAGGGCGTTGACCAGAAACTTGTAATGTTTTCCAGGGCTTGTAACGGGCGACTGGCAACGACCGACTATAACCTCAGCAAGGTTGCACAGGTGCGCGAAGTTGATGTTGTAAATATAAACGACCTGGCCAATTCGCTGAAAGTGGTGGCTTTGCCCGGGGAGACGATGGAGGTTAAAATAATAAAACCCGGCGAAGAGGTCGACCAGGGTATCGGTTATCTGGACGACGGAACAATGGTTGTCGTGGAAGGCGCACGTAATAAAATCGGAAGGGATTTGCTTATCAGCATAACCAGTTCACTTCAGACTTCGGCGGGTAAAATGATTTTTGGTAAGTTCGAAGGATTTGTGCAGGATACGGGCTCAAACAGTCGGCGGAGACCATACAAGAAACCGGCCGAAGTGCATGCATCCGGGAACAATAATAGCTGAAGGCGAAACGGAGTTTTTTGTAGATTGAAAAAGTGTGTGCCGGGGGAGGCAGCGATTTCTTTTTTATATTTTTGCGGTCTTTATTTAGATTTCAAAAGACATTTCAGGAAGACTGCTATTGCTGATATGTTTCCAATAGCAAACAGGGGCCAGTAGAAATGCGATTTGTAGTCAGGTTTTGTGACATGCGGGCCGGGGGTACAAAAAGATACAACCACAATAATTGCTGCAATAAAGAAAGTAAGCCAATCAAATCGCGTAACTATGACAGGTCTGCCGATTGCATCTCTATAAAGTATAATTGCCGCGAATACGAGCATTGTGATTGAGATAAGGACTGGGTAAAGTACCGCTGAAGCCCAGGTCATCGGAATTAGAAACAGTACGTCCCAGTCCATAATCGAAGCGGGCCAGTCGAGAAGGACTTTGAGCCAGACGTAATAGAAGATGTCCCAGATTGCGAAGATGGTTAAGAAATAAGCGAACCGCTGCCGGCGATTTCGACCAAACAGCCAGGCACCGGTGAAGATTAAAACTATTGTTGCGGCTTCTCTGCCGATTTCTGTGATTAAAAAACGCCTCCAGTTCGGCGCAGTACCGAATAATTCCAGCGGAAAGGTGAAACCGTCAGGATAAAAAATTGCGCGAAGATAAACCACAACAGCAGACTCGATATATGCAAAGGCAATGCTGAAAACGACGACGATGAGGAATCGTTTGATGGTTGTTTTCAGCAGTTCGTTTGATTCATCTTTTAACTTTTCCCGGATGCTCATTTACTTAAGCTTTTTCAATTGATTCAGAAGGGCAGGGATGGCCTTTGATTCGGAAACTATCGAGACTCTTCGGCCCTTGCGGTAGATGTAGGCTTTATTCTTCGCAGCGCAAAGAGCAACGTCGGCATCGGCGGCCTCGCCGGGACCGTTAACGACGCAGCCCATCACGGCGACTCGCAGCGGTTTATCTATGTCACGTATAGCTTTTTCTACCTGACGAGCCAGTTTGATAACATCAATTTCGGTGCGGGCACAGGTCGGGCAAACTATCAGCTCAGGATTCGAACGTTGGTAAAGACCGAGTGCGATTAGAATCTGCTTTGCAATTTTTGTTTCTTCAACAGGATTACCGGCAGCGCTTACCCTGATAGTGTCACCGACACCTTCAGCAAGAAGTGTACCCAAAGTTACTGCTGAAGGTATCCGGGCATCCTCTGGCAGGCCGGCATGAGTCAGGCCGAGGTGGATTGGATAGGGGAAAGTTTCGGCAATTCTGCGATTGATTTCAATTGTTCTTAAAACGTTGCTGCTTTTTGCACTCAGAACTAACCGGTTAAAATCGCGGTTTTCGAAAAGACACACGTATTTTTTCATCTCCCTTAACATCAAAGCGATTCGTTTATCGGCAGTGACCGCTTGTTTTTTTAGGTCTCTGATACTTGCTTCGTTGACGCCGATACGGACGACGGTTTTGTGCATTTTGGCGGAATCTATTATTCGCAGAATGTCTTTTCTCTTCTTTATATTGCCGGGATTGAGTCTTATCTTGGCAGCTCCGGCTTCTATGGCTTCGACTGCCCTGTTGGGGCTGAAGTGGACATCGGCGATGAGAGGAACATTGACTTTTTGAACAATTTTTGCAAAAGCAGCGGTATCAGCACGTCTGGGAACGGAGATCCTCACCAGCCAGCAGCCGGCACCGACAAGCTGGTTGACCTGCCTTACGCAACGGGCAATATCGGTCGTCGGCACTTTGGTCATCGACTGGATGACAACAGGGCCAGCTGAACCGATTACTACCGAGCCGACTTTGATGTTTTTGGTTTTTCTTCTTTTAATCACACCGAGATTGTAGCTTTTCTGGTTGACGGGGGCAAATTAAAATATGATTGAGCACTGTCTATTGCAATGACGTCACAATGAATCCGACCCTGAGCTGTAATGGGAATGATGAAAATCTATTTGATTTTCGGAGCAGATACACTATGTCCGCTTTGCTGTAAGGTCAGTTTTGTTACCTTCCTTTTAACGCCTCTTCCTTTATTTTCTTATTGTTATAGAGCCGACATCGGTTTTTAAGTTTAATTTTCCTTCTCCGGCGCCTATGGTTCCGTGCAGGTTTTTGCTGATTTTGCCCTTCACAGTCAAAGGCAGGTCGGTTTTTATTGAGCCTACATCCGTCTCGGCGGGAGCAGTTTTAGAATAAACCACGTCCACCGAGCCTACGTCCGACCTGATGTCGATGTCACCTGAAATTTCTTTGCAAATGATTTTTCCTACGTCTGTCTGGGCTTTTATTTCTTCTGTAATATTAAGGACTTTAATATCGCCGACGTCACTACCAAGCTCCAGGGCGGTTTGATTCGGAACGGTTATGTTAAAGTCGATGCTTATTGAGCGGTGTTTTCTTCGACGAGGTTTTACAGTTTTGACCTTCAGGGTTCTTCCGTTTTGTTCAAGTGTGATTTTTATCTGGTCGGCTGTCTCTTTTGCTTCCTCTTCGGTGGGGGCTTTGACTGTAATCTCGGCTATCACATTGCACTCGGTAACGTTCATGCCGGTAACGTCAATTGTGCCGACGTCGGTTGCAGCGATGAGAATCGAACCCGGCGAAAGAGGAGCACTTAGCGTATCAGTTCTTTCATATTTAACTCTCGGCCAACCACCGATGTCGATACAGCAACAACCGTTAATGAATATTGACAGACAAAGAAAACAAGCCAGAAATATTTTTGCCGAATGCCTATTTTTCATTTTTTGCCCTTTTAACTTATACCGGGTTTTGATTATCTGATTCTTATCGAGCCGTTGTGTGTTTCAAGGCGCAGTTTGCCCTCGCCCGTACCTATAGTTCCAACGAGCCTCCTCTTGCTGACCTTGCCTTTAACTGTAATGGGCAGGTCAGTATTTATCGAGCCATTGTGTGTAGAAGCATTTACTTCAGCGGAGAAATTCGGCGGGCTTTCCAATTCTATACTTCCATTGTGGGTGATTAGTGATATATCACAGACAGGCGGAGCGTTTTCGGAGTAATA
>JASFVS010000343.1:0-3474 GCA_050049715.1 Phycisphaerales bacterium | reverse complement strand
ATGGTCCTTATAATGGCAATTTGAGTAATGCCGGTGAGCGTTTAGAGCTTTCAAATCGCAACGATGTTCGCGTTGACAGGATAAGTTTCAGTGACGGTTCACATCCTGAAGATTGTCCCGGCGGCGTTGACCTTTGGCCTGTCGAGGCCGATGGTGCCGGCCAATCGCTTTCGCGACAGGTTCCTTCCGAATATGGCAACGACCCTGACAACTGGATTGCATCAGTCCCTTCACCCGATCGCTAAATTTCAGGTGCATAGTAAGGATATAAACAGGGGCAGTTAATTCTTTTCATTTCCATAAATCGTTTAAAAGAGTTATTTCATCGCTTGACGGGAATCACAGAGTATCTTACGATAGGTACTCAGATACAGACATTTGAAATTAAATATGTTTTCTACGAGATATTGGTGTTCATCACAAATTGTCTAAATAAATGGATGGGCGAGCGAAATGAGAACTGTAAATATTTTTATTCTTCTGGTTGTTATTGCGGTCTCCGCAGGTTGTGTAAAGGAAAAAAGGGAAATGACACGAAAAACATTTGGTGACGACCTTGCATTTCTTAAGGAACATACTCAAGTGGTCACTCTATCGGATGCTTCTGGTAATAGTCAGGTGGCGGTATTACCACTAATGCAGGGAAGGGTGATGACCAGCAGTGCAGAGGGAATGGATGGATTGAGTTTTGGTTGGATTAACCGCCAACTCATCGCTTCCGGCCAGGTAGAAGAACATATAAATGTTTACGGAGGTGAAGACCGTTTTTGGCTTGGTCCTGAAGGAGGACAATATTCGATTTTTTTCAAGAATGATGTGCCGTTTGATCTTGAACACTGGTTTGCGCCAGCGCCCATTGATACGGAGCCTTTTGAGTTAATTTCTAAATCCCGTAACATCGCGTTTCTGAAAAAGGACATGCAGCTTGAGAACTACTCAGGAACTATTTTCAATCTTCGAGTATATCGTGAAATCAGAGTTCTTGAACGTACTGAAGCACTTGAAGCCTTGGATGCATCTCTGCCGGAAAAAGTTAAAATGGTTGCTTTTGAATCAATCAATAAAATGACTAACACAGGCACTAAAGCTTGGGAAAAAGAAACTGGATTGCTTTCAATCTGGGTTCTTGGTATGTTCAATCCGGCCCCTAAAACCACAGTAGTGATACCGTACAAAATTGGCTCTGAGGATGTGCTTGGTCCCATTGTAAATGATTCCTATTTTGGTGAAGTTCCGGAGGATAGATTGGTAATTAAGGGTGGTGTACTGTTCTTTAGAGGCGATGGCCAATATCGTAGTAAAATAGGGCTTTCTTCTCGCCGTGCTAAGCCTGTACTTGGAAGTTACGATGCGGCCGCTAAAGTCTTGACGATAGTCCAATACAACAAACCAAAAACCGCTGTTAATTATGTTAATTCTATGTGGGAACTTCAGAACGAACCGTACGATGGCGATGTGGTTAATTCGTACAATGATGGCCCTCCTGCACCTGGCCAAAAACCTCTCGGGCCGTTTTATGAGCTTGAAACTTCCTCACCGGCGGCAGATTTAAAGCCGAATGAAATGATATCCCATTTACACCGGACTTTTCACCTTCAAGGCTCGGAAGCGGACCTTGATTTAGTTGCTAAGGCAACGCTCGGGGTTACAATAAGTGAGATAAAATCGGCATTTCAAAAATAGCTGGTCTTTTTTGTTGAGTTATTACATTCCGATTTCCGTCAGAGGGATTTATGGATTCCCCAGATAA
The DNA here is from genome assembly GCA_050049715.1 of Phycisphaerales bacterium. GTDB lineage: Bacteria > Planctomycetota > Phycisphaerae > Sedimentisphaerales > Anaerobacaceae > NIOZ-UU13. The sequence continues at coordinate 1,724 of JASFVS010000343.1, read as the reverse complement.
AGAGGTGCATTCTTTGTGCGTATTTATCTGTGCTTTTTGTTTGGCGCAATGCGAATTGGAAGCTTGATATTGTCGGTTTTGTTCTTGACGGGAGGGTGGTTAGTTAGGTATAAATATAGTAAGCAGGATATCTATTACTATCAACATATATTCGCTTTTTTTCATGGGGTAAGTGGAATATTTTTGGCTTTCGAATAGAGGAGGGCCAGATATTAAAGTATGGAGGTTATGGTGGGAAATCCGTACCTTATCGTGTAGTAACTCGACGTTTCAATTCATTATCTGTTTTTATTTTAAGGATGGTGATTATGTGCAGAAAGATGGTTTTTATAATCTTGTTCGTTTCGGTATCAGGGGTGGTTCAGGCTCAGGAGTGGGACCGTGCTGCCTATTGGGATGACCGGTATCCGTCAGTCTGGGCAGGAACTGACACATCTATACGAGACGGTTTAGAGGCTGCCGGTTATACAATACTCGATGCGGATGAGTTAAAAACATGGATGGATGCTCACGTCGCTGACCAGTCATTAAGTGTGGTTGTGTTATGTAAGGACGCAGCGCCGGAAACTGTTGCAGAGTCGATGTCAAGTAATTGCACTCTCCGAAGATATTTGGATGCAGGGGGGAAGATTGTGTGGTACTCTGATATTCCTTTTTACTATCTGGGGCATCCGGATGGTACGACAACGACCTGGGGTGATTCCGGAGCGCCCGCTGTATTGGGTTTCAATACCGCTGGTGCAACGAGAGATACATACAATGAGGTTGTTATCACGGAAGCCGGATACACTTGGGGATTAACAGAAACGTGGCAGTCGCGGCGGCCGGCGGCTCAGAGCGCTACAGATTTTACCATTTTAGCTACGGATTCTACTGGAAGCGCTGCGGCGTGGGTAAAACATTATGTGCCGGGGGATACATACAGGGGATTTGTTCGGATGCTTGACACTGACGGTGTACCTACCAGTGTTGATGATGTAATACGTTTAGCCGAATACATAGCTAAGACGGCCTCATTTCCTGACCCTGTTGATGGCGCTATGCATCCGGAAACATGGGTAAGTCTTCAATGGACACCGGGTGCTTTTGCAGCATCGCACGATGTGTACTTTGGTGACAGTTTTGACGAGGTAAACGAAGCAACTCCGGAATCAGATGTTTTTCAGGTTAATCAGACCGATTTATTTTTAATTATAGGTATGCCGGAATATACATATCCGGATGCTTTGATTCCAGGTACAACTTATTACTGGCGGATTGATGATGTCGAATCCGACGGTATTACCAGGTATAAAGGTGAAGTCTGGAGTTTCACTGTTCCACCCAGGAAGTCATACAACCACATTCCGGCTGATGGTACCTTCTTTGTTGACCCGAACGTGGAGCTTAGCTGGGATGCTGGTTTCGGTGCGAGATTGCACCATTTATACTTCGGCGAAAGTTATGCCGACGTGGAAGCCGGCACTATCGATACTGATAAAGGATTGATGGCGTTGACACGATATACCCCCGGTACTCTCGAACTGGGGAAGACTTACTATTGGCGGGTTGATGAGCTTGAAGCGCCCGAAATCCATACGGGCGATGTTTTGAGCTTCACGGTTACAAGCGGTGGTGGGGGTGTTCGGGCAGATTATTACAGAGGTATGAACTTCAGTAATCCTGTATTAACACGTATAGATCCGCAAATTAACTTTGACTGGGCTGAAACCGCGCCGGATGAA
>JASFVS010000341.1:0-3484 GCA_050049715.1 Phycisphaerales bacterium | reverse complement strand
CTCCCACAATTCCGCCCGCTTAAACTCTTCTTTTCCTGTTCCCATCTCTAACCCCGACCAAATTAACTTTATTTTCTCCGCACTAATATATATCATATCCCAAACAAAATCAATTTAACAAGTTCTCTTATGAAAAGCCAATCATGCCGGTATCGAAAAACTCAGCTAAGACAAAAAAAGCGAAGCTCAAAAAACTCATCCGAACCAGTCAAGATGTTATCGAAGACAGCTCCTTAGACAACGGCGCCATTGTCGCCGCCAATTCCGACAAATCGACCTACCCCCCCACTGTCCAGGACTACAGATACGTCTGGGTTCGAGATGCCGCATACGTATGTATCGCCGCCGACCTGCTGGGACTAAAAGACATCCCCGAAAGGTTCTTCGACTGGTGTCTCAACAGGGCCGAAGGTTTCAAGACCACCGGCCTGTTCCAAAACGCATACCACGTAAACGGCACAATCTCAGGCACTCTAATAAACCCCGCCGACGCAACGCTTCCCCGAAAAGTAAAAGACAAATACCTCCACACCACACATCACGGCACACAATTCCAGCCCGACCAGAACGGCTCTTTACTAATAGCAATAGACCACCACATAAAACACTTTAAGATTAACAAACTCTCCGAATTTAAGCCGTTAATAGAAAAAACAGCTACCGGCCTGTCGAATTCATGGAAGGATGGCAGGTTCATTCTCCCCCATTTCGACTTGTGGGAGGAACGATGCATCCTCCCGACCCAAAGAAGATACCACACCTACTCTCTGGCGATATGCACAGCCGGCCTAAGGGCCGCAATGAACCTGCTGGGCAAAAGAAGAAACTGGCTGCAAACAGAAAAAGAAATGTCGGATGTCTTCAATGAGCTATACTCCTGCAACAAAAACATAATCCCGGCCACTTACAGCAAAGGCAAAATCGCCAAACTACCTCAAATCAGAAAAGACGACTACCGGCCGGATACCTCACTCCTCGGACTAATATACCCCGCCGGAATATTAGACCCCTCCGACATCAAAATGAAAAACACAGTCGATAAAATAATAAAGACAAACACAATATACAATGGCGGCTTACTAAGGTACCCGCGCGATATCTATTGCGGCCAAGTCAAAAACGGATTCGTCACATTAACAGGCGCCGGCGCATGGCCTCTGCTCAATTTCTGGATGGCTATTTATTTCCACCTTCGCAATGATAAGAAAAAATCGGAAAAATACTTCAACTGGCCCTTGACCAGAATAGATACCTACCTCCCCGAACAAATATTTAAAGATAAGAAAAAGGTCTCTATCTCCCCACTGACCTGGTCACACGCAATGTTCATAATCGCTGCAAATTCCCTCAACCATATATAAATGCTTCTCCTCGCACCATCGCACCATTTTCATCTAAAATTCCTTGCCTTTTACCTTCTTTATCTATATAATTCGATTATAGATGCGGGAAAGCTAAAGTCAGGCAATAGGGAAAAGATATGTTTGAATCCATTAATGTTGAAAACAAAAAGCAAAATCATCGCAGGCCTCCCCTAAGCCCCGCAAGAATCGCTGGTGAAATCTTAGCAGGCATAGCAGCAGGGTTTGCTATTGCACTTCCAATCGCATATATGTTAGGCACTGTGTCTCTTCGTGGCCGGAGCATAACTGAAGGAGTTTTGCTTATTATATTTTTTGTTCTTTCTCCACCTTTAGTATATGGACTTGGAAATGCTGTTGGCGTCTATCTTATCGGCAATATGGGTAATCAAACAGGTTCGTTCTTGGTAACTTTAGGCTGGGGTCTTGTTGCAGGGGCTGTTTCTTTGTTCTTTATTTTTATGTGGTTACCAACGCGCATAACAGGATTAAAAGAGATAATGTTGTTGGCGCCCATATTTCTTATTTCACCAATCTACGCTACGTGCGGCTTTAATTCAAGCCGCACGTACAAAGTGCAGACCTTCTCAAAAACACAAAATAGTAAATAGTTCGTAGGGTGGCGGCTTGCCCCACCGTAATGCTATATACGAGATTCTACTAAAAATACAAAACAGAGCCGCGACCGTAAGGAAGCGGTAAAAAAGGTGCCACGATTTGTCATTACGAGGAATGTAATGACGAAGTAATCTCATTTTTAAACTTTACATTGTAATTTTTATATTTACATTTTGATTTTTAATCTCTTCGTCGTCCCTCGTCCATCGGGTGGCAGCCTCAAAGCTAAAGGCTTTGGGGATGGCTCGACCCGCATTTCTACCTTCAGTTCGCACCAGTTTAAATAACTGTACGATGCTCATGCTGGCTTACGGTAGAAATGCTATTCTCTTATTTACGTGCCTATGTCACAGATCCAGTGCTGTTTGACGAAATAAACTGAATTGCACTCTGCTCTTATGTTTTTTCCCTTTGCAAACATCATCTTTGTTGCATATAATTCAATTTTGAACGCGAGAAAGCAGAGGCTGGCAACAGGGAAAAGTGTTATGAAATGCATACGTTATTTCCTAATAGGAATAGTGCTTATTCAACTCATCCGGTAGGTAATTTAGTGTAAAAAATATTTCTGCAGCCACAAAGGAGCTAAGATATGAGAATGCTCACCGATAATCCAATATTGCATATCAACAACGACAAGTTTGGTCACGACAACTATGCTAAGCTTATCTCGAGTAGTATTAGAGATACCTCTGATCTCCCATTTTGCATTGGTGTGTTTGGTCAATGGGGTACTGGCAAAACCAGTCTTATGAGGATGATCAAAGAGGATCTTGAAGAATGTCCGAGAATTAAAACAATTTGGTTTAATCCTTGGAAGTATGATAGGCAGGAATCTCTATGGAGCGCACTAATTCAAACCATTCTCTACAGAATCTCCGAGTCTGAAGGAAGGAACGATTTAAGAAAAAAGGCACTTAACCTTGCGAAAGCAACAGGTTGGCTCGTTCTTAAGCAAAGCCTCTCAAGACTAACGGCAGGTATTGTTACAGCGAATAATATAGAAGCTCTAAAAGAATCAATATCCAAACAAGATGAACTTTACTACCGTCACGTCAATCATTTTGAGGAAGATTTCGAGGAAGTTATCAACGCCTACAGTAGCGGAGGCCGGCTCGCAGTCTTCATCGATGACTTGGATCGCTGCCTCCCCGAGAACGCCGTCACTGTACTTGAATCGCTAAAGCTATTCATTGGCAACTCGCGTTGCGTCTTCATTTTAGGAATGGATCCATATGTAGTCGAACAGGGTATAAACTCTCGATATGGTGCTACATTAAAAATGTCGGGCAGGGACTATATCGACAAGATGATCCAAGTCCCATTTTTCATACCGCCCGTTTCTTTTTCTAAACTCAAAAATTGCGTAAGCGTTGCTAAGACAGTCGAATACACACCTCCGATTTGGCAAATCCTAGAATTGGGATTAGATGGCAATCCGCGAAAAATAAAACGTTTTGTAAATTGCTTTTACTTTCTACAGGAGGTGGTCCATCACTCCGAGA
>JASFVS010000065.1:0-10865 GCA_050049715.1 Phycisphaerales bacterium | reverse complement strand
TTGAACGGTTTGAGCCATTTGGCCGTGTCACCATTATTTTGCACCCATATCAGGTCTGCCGTAGTACCCCAGTCTTCCAGATTGTAGGTAAGGCGAACGGCATCAAAAAAATCAGTACGCCCTCCATCCAGTGGAGTACCATCTATAAGAAGCCATGCGCTGCCAAGCTTTATTTCCTGGCGGCCAACCGTCACAGTCGCCGGTAAATCGAATGCGTTTTGCCAAACGAAGTTAAAGCGGTCAAATATACCTTCGTGATGAATAAACTGTTTAACCATTGAAGGCGGACGATGGTAATATCTTGGCTCGGAAACAAGCCGAAGGTTATAGGCAAAATTTTCAGATTGCCTTATTTTTGCCTGTACCCGGCCGCGATAACGCGTGTTGAGACGGTCGTGCCCTACGGCCTCGGCATCAAACTTCCGGGCTTCATCGTAAACAACCCGAAAGCGGAAATCCGCACCCATCTCCAACCAGGGCGGTAATGTCTTCAACAACATTATCATGCCATTGTAAGGGTCATAATCCCATTTCGTGCCTGCCCCAGCTACTTGAACAAAACATAAACTCAAAATGGCGGTAAAACAGACAAGCTTTATGAAATAAGTTCTTGTCCCCATTTTGCAGTACCCCCATTTAATTCCCAGTTCTGTAATGAATTACGACAAAATATAGTCAGAACATCCCCATATTCTTTCAATTCTTCGGTGATTTTTTTTATTTACATAACATAAGACAATCTACGTTTTTTTCTCTTCAAAAAACCCATATAACACCCTGATAATTCCACGCAGACTTCAATATTATAGGCCGATTAAATCACCAAGATTTAAGGGTGTACAAAAGCCCGATATTATTCGGGTGCTTTGAAAAAAGGGGGCGATTTTTTAACCATCCTTCAGCCTGGATTGTTGGCTGGAAAAAGACAAGACACGTTAATATTCTGAGTTTTCTTGTGTCGTGTATGAAGTGACTTGACTCCGTATAGTCTATATAGTGTCCGCTGAAACTGAAAGATGTTCGTTATTCGGGAATCTGTTCAGAGTCCAGTACATTCGAATTGTTTTCATTACTTCAACAAAGTGTTTATAGTCAACCGGTTTTACAAAATATCCAGCCGCACCCAAGTCATAACTATCCATAATATTTTGTTCCGTCTCTGATGTAGTTAAAACCACCACGGGGATTCTTTTCAACACTGAGTCGCCTTTGATTACATTAAGGAATTCAAAACCGTTCATTTTCGGCATATTCAAATCTAAAAGAATCAAGAACGGCAACTCGTTGCCGTCCCCCCGTAAATATTCCACCGCCTCTTCACCATTGACCTTATGCACAAGCTCGTTGGTAACATTAATATCTTTTAGAGCCCTCTGAGTCGTCATTGCATCGACGTCATCGTCTTCAACTAAAAGTATTGGTTTAGAACTTAACATCATCTAATTCCTATTTCCGCCTTTGGAAGTGTAAAGAAAAATGTACTACCCTGTCCAGGCTTCGACTCTACCCATATTTTACCACCTGAAATTTCGATGATTTTTTTTACCATCGTAAGTCCAACACCTGTTGCTTCCCTCTCATCACGTCTCGTAAGCGTTTGGAAAATCTGGAAAATTTTCCCAAAATACTTTTCATCAATACCAGAGCCATTATCAGATACGCTGAATTTGAACCATTCATCCTCTTCAACACAACTTATTCCTACCCAGCCTTGCGGTTTATCCATATGCTTTATGGCGTTATCCACCAGGTTCTGAAATACCTGCGAAATACGAGTTTTATCACAAATTACTACAGGCAATTCATTTTCTATTGTTACCTCGACATTCTCCGGCACATCTATATTACTAATGACTTCACTAACAACAATGTTTAAATCCGTATTACCTCTAATCTCTTCAATCTGCCCTATTTCAGAATACTGAAGAATACTGTTGATCTGGTTGCTCATCCGCACAGTTCTGCCGACAAGCTTATCAAGCAGCTCTTTACCTCTTTCGTCCAACTTATCAGCGTAATCCACTGCTATAATTCCTGTTAAGCTCCCAATCGCCCTCAATGGCGCTTTAAGGTCATGGGCTGTTACATAAGCAAAATCAGCAAGCTCTCTGTTCGTAATGCTGAGTTTTTCCACAGTTGCCTCAAGCTCTACATTAAGAAGTTGAAGAGCCTCTTCTGCCCTTCTGCGTTCGGTTATATCCCTGTCTGCTCCTCGATACCCATGAAGATTACCCTTATCATCCACAATCGGCGTGCCGTTCGTTTCCAAAATAACCGTGCCACCATCCTTATTTATGTTAGTATTAATAAGGCCTTTAATACTTTCTCTACTGCAAAAAGCCTCAAAGGCTGCTTTTTTTAACTCGTCTTTTACATCCGGAGCAAAAAAATCGTAAAAATGCTTCTTTTCCACAATCTCTTCCGGCTTATAGCCAAGTATTTCTTCCACAATAGGATTTGAATAAGTGTATAATCCTTCAGTATCAATCTCCCAAATCCACTCACCGGCATTTTCAGCGACCTGTTTAAACCTCTCCTCGCTCTTTAATAAAGCCACTTCTGCTTGTTTACGCTCTGTTATGTCACGGAATACACCCTGCAGTACCTTCTTGCCACCAATTTCAAGCAGATTGGCTTTTATAGCAACCTCTCTTATCTCTCCGGTTTTGGTAATAACTTGTGTTTCCAGAGTCTCACCACTTCTTTCTTCAAGATGTTGCTTAAAAACCTCGTGATATTCTCCGTCATTATTTTCGAAGGGATGAAGAACCTTATGAGATTTACCAACCAGCTCCGATTTTTCCCTGCCGACCAATTTCGTTCCCGCGAGATTAACGTCAATCAATATACCGGTTTCGGCATCAGCTACATAGATAGCATCTAAAGCCTCCTCAAACTGTATCCGGTATCTTTCTTCGGCCTTATGTAATCGCTCCTGTGCTTTCCTGCGCTCGTCAATCTCTCGATTGAGATTATCTATCGATGTGGTTGACTGTCGCAAGTTCTCACTCATCTCGTTAAAAGACGAAGCAAGCTCCCCTATTTCATCCTGACTTTCAATATTCAGCATCTTGGTAAAATCTTTTTTATGCGCTATCTCCCGCATCATAGAAGCTATTCTCGCTATCGGATTGATTATTCCACGCACTACCACCAGAATGGTAATTGGTACAATTAACAGAATGCCCACAAGGTATATTAGGCTTAAAAGTTTGATTATTTGTACCGTACCGGCTTTAGCGATATCTTCGGAATAAAGAGAAACTATCGCAGCAACACACTTTGAATCATGGTAAATGGGAAGAATCCCCTGAAAGTAGCTGCCATCAGTCAGGTCAACACTGTTAAATGTCACCGAATGGGTGGCCAGGGCACATCCACGTTCGTCATCTTCAAATCCGCCGAAGTCAAATTTCCTGTAATCCGCGTATGTACCGGCTATCAAGATATCCGCGGCAAAAATATTTATATCAGTTCCACTTAACTCGGACATCTTCTTAACAAAAGCATTATCAAGCTTTTGGGCCGTCACTATCGTACCTATCCGCTTTGCTTCTATCTTCTCCGTTACAGGGTTATAGTCCTTTCCCATGATAGGAGCGTATGCAACAAGACATAACGAGTCACCAATGAGTTCGAAATGAACTTCTTCCTTATCAGGTATTGCTTCACTAAAACGACCTTCAGTTCCCACCGGCAGGCTATTTTGCCTGTGCCATGACTGGCGTGTTAATTTTTCATTTGGCTTTAACGATGCAATTTCAATAATCTCCCGATTATGAATATGCCCTAAAGTGCTTCCTTTTTCCTCAATAACAATAAAAGACATCAAGTCACCATTAATATCATAAACATTAGCTTTCCACATACCCGCAGTAATACCGATATCGTATATTCCTGTTGTTATTTTTACATAGGTCGGCCTTATCGTATCGTATTCAAAATGCGGATTACTTTCTACGATATACTTGACCTTCCCTCCAATGTCACCCGACGAAGCCATCTGATAAGAATCGAACAGAAGTTCTTCCCGCCTTTCAGATATTGTGTAACGGACGATATTTAATGTATTCTGAAGTAAGGTATTGGCCGTTTTTCGGTTTTGTTTACTAAGAATCACAGATACAACAACTGTGATAATAAGCATAACGGCGATAAATATCACCGACACGCCTATTAGTATTTTACTTTTCAGTGACTTTTTCATTTGAAAGTCTCTGCTTTTTCAGCCCTGACTCCATTCTGAATTACATCTTATCAAAACCTTACCTTATACATGCTAATCAGAACCTTTTCTAACGATGGTCCCATGGTGGCGCAACCTTGATTTTAAACTTCGAATATTCAAAGGGATAAACAATCTGCTGGTTTCCCTCCCACCACTGGAAGCACGCAGGAGTAAAAAGTGCAATTCCCCTTTCGTCATAATCCACTTTGCCCATTACCGTATTAAATTCATTGTCTAATACAGCCTGGCGAATCTTCGCGGAATCCAACGTACCGGCCTTCTCAATAGCCTGCCACAAAGTCTGGCAAACAGCATAATACATACCGGCACCTACTGAATGTTTACCGAACTCTTTATAGTAACGCTCTCCTAACTCCTTGGCCTTTGGGAATGGATAATCCTCCGACCAAAATCCATCACAAAAGATATAGTCAGCGTCTTTGCCCAAAGCTTCATAAAACTCCGACGCCCAGGTGCCTTTAATTCCCTGTAAGAATTTAACACTAAAATTCATTTGCTTCATTTGACGCACCAGAGTTACACTTTCCGGCACATTGGCAAAAAGAATAATCGCATCCACACCCATTGACTTGGCCTCGAAAATCTGCGAGTAGTAATCCTTGCTGTCAATTTCCATAAACTCCTGCAATACGATTTTATACCCGTATTTTTCGGCAAGTGCCGCTAAGAGTTCAGCAAGTTGTTTGCCGTCCGTGCTATCCTCTATAAAAAGAGCCGGTCTCTTAGGACGCCGGTCTTCAGGCAGGGAATTCCAAATTTCAAAAGGCGCGATGGAGGCAGATTCTATAGTAACAAAATACATAGTGCACCATTTGAAGTTATGTTTCAAAAAATCTGGAATCCAGACAACAGTACCATGATAGTAGGTCTTATATTTTTCCGCCGTAATCATCCCCGGAATCACACCCGTTACTCCTATCTGGCCACTTAACATCAGATCAACTTTCGTTTGTGTAATTAGCCTTTCCACAGCTTCAGCCGCTTTTATGGGTTCCGATTCATCATCTACCATGGCGAGACGCACGGGAAGCTTTCTGCTATATTCCTTTACATAGATACCTCCGCTTTTATTAATGTCCTCTACGGCTCTTTCATAAGCCCACCTCTGCTCTGACCCCACCAGGGACCCGGCCCCACTGAGAGGAAGATGTGCGCCTATGAAAATTTCGGTTTTCTCGTTTTTAGCTGAAGCTGGTATATTGCCCAAAAAAGTCAAGAAGAGAATACAAATGCACATCGGACAAAAAATTCTGTTTATTATCTCTTTCATTTCAATTCTCTCTATTTGGCGTACCTATATTTAGGTTTAGAATCTGTAGGTCACGTTTATACCTGACCAAAGCTCATTTTGAGTATTAACTGTTTCTTCCATTGATATTTGGTAGTTCAGCATCGGTGTTATAGTCAGATTTCCTTTTCTTACGCTTGTGCTTATGCCCACAACGGCATGAGACCAATCGTGTTCTATAGCAGCACCGGCGTAACCATCGTTGTAAGATATGTTTCCTAATAACCTGAAGCCCTGCTTATCACCTGAAGGCCAGAACTCAGACACTTCAAAATCGTAGTTGAGTCCGAATATATGAATAAAACCTTCGCAGTTCCTGATGTTGGAATTGCTTTTACTGGCTCCAAAGTGACCAACGTAGTAGTTAGGTGTAATATAGCCGTTGCCTAATTTATAGAACTGTGGCCAATAGAACGTCGAGCCAATTTCCCGGGCATCGTTCTTATGTCCTCCTATATTAGGCTTGCCGAAATAGAAGTAATTCAGCGTAAAGTGAGTGGCCCAGGGGGTATCGTCCAGAAAACTGCCTGTATAGAAAGCGGCATAATTATTTTCAGTAGAGCTCACTAAATTATTTGATATTGGATAGACGTGTATAACCTTCGCACTAAAACCTGAATCTCCAAAAATCACAGTTCCGGTGGGAATTACCACTCCATGGTCGTCAGTCATGTCTATACCATTTATCATATGCCTGCTTAGGAATGTACTGCTAAGCTCGAAATCTATTTCCCCTTCCAGCCCACGGGTGATATCTATGAATTCAAACCCATAAAACAAACTTTTTATTATGGGTTTAGAAATGAAATCCAGCCCTTGTCCGGCCTCTTCAGCTTCCTGTGCCTGGGAGGTATTCATCATCCCAAACAAAAACACACAAATGATGGAAAAAAATCTAGCTTTCATAACTTTATCCTCTCACATAATGATTAGAAATTCACTTTATCCCCTCGATAACGATAACTCCTCCGCGAAGTTTTTTACAGACTGATTCCCCCACGAAGTATCTTCAGATTTCATACATAATCTCTGCTAATACGTCACAAGAAGTTAAACTGCTAAAAAGCCCCCATTTTGCTGTGTGCAGTTACTTATATTCCGCAATAAATCAAGAAATCGGCATTTTTTCCGCGGGATATAATATACAAGTGATTTTGTAGGATTGAAGAAATATCGAATATTGCCATATCCGCAATTTTGGTGAAAAACAGTCCGTTTATCGAGAGTTTTTGGGGTTTTAACGGTTGTGCAATCTTTGCTTAAAGACAATATTTTTGAACTATATCAGAATATAGGACTTAAATACCAACCGTGAAATGTTACTATAAATTCGACTGGCCGATTCGAAAAGATACCCTTATAATCCTTTTACCCACATCATGCTCTTTTCGAAATCAAGCACCATCTTATTATTTCGAAAACACTGCATCCCCAATAGACCGTTGCAGCCTTCCATAATTGGGCTATCATCCGGAAAAACGGAAGTCCTGACGTTATTAACGGTTCTGTGCCCAATTTCTATTTTTGGAATAACGCCTTGCTTGCAGGAAAACCTGCCAATATAGGGGTAGAGGTCTTTGCCTTCTAACATTTTGATGTTCTCGATTCTCTTACTCATCCGGCCCCACAATTCTGTACTAACAGCAAGCCCTCCACCATTTCCTGTATCAAGCTGTAAACTGCTCATCTCTCCGGCAATCGGTATGTCAACTATGAGAAAGGTATTGCCTCTTTCATCTTCCTCTATTACAAACGAGTAATTTTTCCAGGAACTCAGCTCATCAGGCCCAAATGATCTACCAAGAGAGAAATAAATTTCTCCTCCGGGATTATCAAATTCAATGTATTTGAATTGTCTTAATATCGGCAGCCCAACAGTAATAGTTTTATCCTTGAAAATCGGAAAGCCAAACAGTTGGATTTCTGTGTGCCGCTGTTGATAATAACAGGGCCAGTTAGCTAAAATCATTTCCCCTATACGTAACTCGCCTAAATCACACATTCCCCAATTCATAGCATGTCCATCATTGTTTCTAAATGGATAAAGCTTGAATTTGTTTTCCTGGATATGCACATCGTTGACACAAAAAGCCGCCGATGCACCTGTGTCGAGAACAACCGGATACATTTTTCCACTCTGCAAAGTGCCTTTGACTATTGCCAGATTGTTTTTCGCACAAGAGGGGTGATACTTAACTCGGTAATGATTTGTCTGCTTTAGGCCGTTAGTTTGTTGGTTCGTGCGCTCTCTGTTTTTGTTAAGGATGTCTTTTGAATATGCAGATTTGCTAATGGGCATATGAGATGGAATCGTTCCATCTTTAAAGTTTTTTCCCTCAACCATCACAACCTGCAAGGGTTGAACCGAGCACCCGGTTTGTAAGAGCCAAAACAGACTTAACGATATGATAAAGAGTATCTTTCGCAAACCATCCCCTCCCGTGATAAACCCCATGTAAAATCAGGTATCTTTTGACTGCCACCTGGGCAAAGAAAACAATATGATTATGAAGATGGCTACTTAATTTAGTATAACCTTTAGGACTTTTTATGTCAAGTGTTTCCTTTTGTGTAGAGGTACCTTTTGTCTGGCTGGAGGATGTAAAAGCGATTTTCGGATGGTTGTGCGTTTTATGTCATTTATGAGGTGTGATAATATTTATATTTTACGAAGAATGATGGGAAGTTCTTAAAGACTTGTAATGATTGAGAAGTGATTGGTGTCAAAGAGTATTTATACGTTATACCTTCTTTAATTTTTCTCTGACGATTTTACCCAACTCTGTCGGGTCAAAAGGCTTGGTAATATAATCATCGGCACCTTTATATAAAGCTTGTCCTAAGTCATACATTGAACCTTTGGCGGTTAACATAAAGACCGGTATGTGTTCTGTTTTTTTATCACTCTTTAATCTGGAGAGAACTTCTAAACCATCCATTCCCGGCATCATCCAATCCAGTAAAATCAATCTTGGAGATTTCTCATGGACAAGTTCGAGCCCTGCAGGTCCATCTTCAGCGGCGTACACTTCAAAACCATCCAATTTGAGGTTATGTTCCAATATGTCCCGGATGTGTGGTTCGTCCTCAATCACTAAAACAGAAATCACTTCGCTTGACATGTAATCTCTCTCTTTCTTTGCTTATATGGACTGTCCCACAAGTTAATAATCGCCTATAAAGGATTTATCTGGTATCATGTTCTTTCCGTACCATATATTCGATAGCATTGGAAGAATCGGTCATCCCTTTTGTTTTTCAAGGCATTTCTCTAATTTTTTCTTAAGGATTTTACCTAAATTTACCGGATCGAAAGGTTTTGTAATATAATCATCAGCCCCTACTTCATAAGCTCTGTCTATGTCACCCAACATACCTTTTGCCGTCAGCATGAAAACAGGGATACGCTCTGTCCTCTTATCATGTTTGAGTTCGGAGAGCACTTCCAGTCCGTTCATCTCCGGCATCATCCAATCTAATAAAATCAGGTCAGGTTTTTTTTCGTATGCCAAATCAAGACCTATGCGACCATTTGGAGCCAGAGCGACCTCAAATCCATCCAATTTCAGGTTATATTCTATAATCTTTCGAATATGCTCTTCATCCTCTACTACTAACACAGGAATCCTTTTACTCATAACATACTCCTTCCAAACAAGTTTGGAATCTTCCTAAAGCTCACAAAGGTTTCGTAAAAACGAGGGATAATCAGCAGAACGTGAAAAATATGTTCTAACCCCCAAAACTTATCCGCCCCATTTAAGACATCTCTCCTCTTGCAGTAAGAACATAATCGGCATATCAAGACCGCAATGTTAGAAAAAATCGCGGATATTGGTTTAATGAGCTACATTCAAATATCAAGGTGTTGGAATCACAAAAAGAATAAGACGTGAAACCAATAAAATTATAGGACTAATTTCAATCAGTTTATGCAACAGAAATTAAAAACAAAGAGGTTCGTTAAAAAAAAGAAATTACGAAAACATGATTTTGAGCTGAAGAACGAATCTGGATTATTCCACAGGTATTAATTGCAGGGGTGTAATATCGGAGTCTTATTGAATTTCTTAGTTATCGGTAGTAAATCGTTTTTCTTTGGTCCTCGATGTAAGAATAAGTAAGCGTAATCATTTTTAATTGAACAGTGCTATACTGTCATATGCATTCAGGAGATAACTTTCTTGGTTAGTAACACAATTGGCTTAGTTTATCCTTCTTAACAATCATAATCACTATGAATTTATTGCCAGTTACAAGTTTGTAAGTTATACTGAGGCTGTTGATTCTTGTCTGTATCGATTATCAAAACCATTTTCTGAATTATCATGGATGATATATGATGGCAATCAAATTCGAAGCCAAGTCCATAACCCATGAAAATGATGCAATCAATTTGCTTATTCTTTTTTCCATCGCGCTTATACTCGGAGTTTACTTAATTGTCACAACCGCTCTTATCGCACAAGATGGGGTTTATTATATTGAACGTGCCCAGAAGCTTTCAAGTGATCCGGGAGATGTTATAGTATCACATCCTCCGGGCTATCCGATTCTTATTTTTATCGCTCATAAATTCGCCGGCTTGTTTATTAACAGCCCATCGGCGCAAACATGGGCTTACTCAGCCCAAAGCATAACCTTGTTATGCAGATTACTTGCATTAGTTCCTTTGTATTTTATCGGAAAATTATTGATTGGTTCTCGTAATAGCTTTTGGGCTCTGCTGATTCTGATTTTGCTACCCTATCCCGCAGAGTTCGGAAGCGATACGCTAAGGGATTGGCCTCACATCCTGTTTTTGGCTACGGGTTTTCTATTTTTACTTTGGGGAGCAAAACAAGGTAAATGGTGGATGTTTGGAATAGTCGGATTAATTGCGGGGCTTGGATTTACAATCCGACCCGAATGCGCTCAATTAGTGATATACAGTATTTTATGGCTTTTAGTTAGATTGATCAGGCCAATATCTAATATGGACAGACTCAAATTACTTTGCGCATTATTCATTCTTTTGATTGGGCTTACCTTTCCTGTAATCCCATACGTAGCAAAAACAGGAAGAATCATACCGCCAAAATTAGAAAAACTTATTGACTCTTCGAAAGAACATGTCACTTCCTTCTTGGTGTCAAAATCGGAAAAAGAACATCAAGCTGATAGTCACAATGGCATGCATACTATCGTGAGCTTACTCCGCAATATAACAAAAGCGATTGGCAGGCTAACAGTAGAAATTAGTGACAACCTAATGTACTTTTTTACACCGATATTGTTGCTTGGTTTTTATTGCCGTTTCCGCAAACAAACAACGGCAACAGATGTAGA
>JASFVS010000269.1:0-4527 GCA_050049715.1 Phycisphaerales bacterium | reverse complement strand
ACCCCGGCCAGCACCATCCCGGTCCTCACACCTGAGGCAAAGTTGCTGATCAATTACAAACTGGCTCAAGAACTTGGATTAAATGTGAGCGAAGGTCTTTTGAACAGAGCAAATGAGATAATTCGTTGAAATGTCAAAGTTCAAAATGAAAAAAACAAGGAATTATAGGAGTTTAACAGTTACTTTGGCCATTGCTTTTATGGCTCTGAGTGCAATAGTCCTGTTAATCACCAGTTGTTTGGACATGTATTTCAATTTCCGAACGCAACGGAGAATCATCTTTAATCAGCAGCAACTGATAGCTCAAGATGCGGCTAATACTGTCAAGAATTTTATAAAAGAAAAGTTTAATGTTTTGGATGCAGCAGTTCGTCTTGGTGATATGGCGGTTCCCCAACAGGTGGAGCGAAAATTGATTTTGGAGAAATTGCTGGGTCTTGAACCTGCATTTCGTCAGTTAGTATTGTTAAATACACAAAAAGAGCAGGTGCAAAGGGTTGCACGTGTGTCGAATTTAGGATTAGGCCAATTATCAGAGTGGCTTGGAAATGACTTGTTATCTAACATGTGGGACGAAGAGAAATATGTCGGCCCTATATATATTGATGAAGTAAGCAGTGAGCCAATGGTAGTAATGGCTGTTCGGATTAAGAATGTTTTTGGTGATTTCAAAGGCCTGTTGGTTGCTGAGGTAAATCTGAAATTCATGTGGGACTTGGTAGATAATATTGAAATCGGTAATAAAGGCTTTGCTTATGTGGTTAACAGACAGGGAGATCTTATAGCTTTTGGTGATATAAGTCGTGTTTTAAGGGGAGAAAATTTAATCCGACTGGATGAAGTCAAAAAATTCGTTAACGATAATGAGTTTGGTCATAAAGAAAAAGCTAATGTATCAAAGGGCATCGAAGACACATATGTAGCAACAACTCAGGCGCACCTTGGTGTACCTGATTGGGCCGTTATAGTTGAATTGCCGATTACCGAAGCATATGAACCCATAATCATGGGATTTAGATTGACATTATGCGTTATGTTTTTAAGCCTTCTCCTGGCCATTATAGCCGGTATCTATCTCTCAAAAAGAATTACAAGACCAATAAAAGACCTTAGAAATGCTACAAGAAATATCAGTAAAGGCAATTGGAACACAAAGATAGAAGTTAAATCAAAAGATGAAATTGGGCAACTGGCTGTAAGTTTCAATCAGATGGTCGAAGACTTGAACGAGACAACAGTTTCACGCGATTCTCTGATGGCGGAAATCACCGAGCGTAAGAAAGCAGAAGCCGCTCTGCTAAGCAGCGAAGAGCGATTTAAACAAGTGGCGGAAAATGCCGGCGAATGGATTTGGGAGGTTGATACTAAAGGATTATTTACTTATTCAAGTCCTGTCATTGAAGAAATCCTTGGCTACACGACAGAAGAAATTGTTGGTAAAAAGCATTTTTATGACCTTATGCCCCCGGATGCAAAGGAAAAAATTAAAACAGTAGCATTCGAGATTTTCGCAAAAAAAGAACCCTTTAAGGGTCTTATTAATCCTACTGTACATAAGAATGGCAACTTCGTTATTTTAGAGACAAACGGCACGCCGATTTTAGACGATAAAGGTGGCCTCCTTGGCTATCGGGGGGCTGATATAGACATAACCGAACGCAAACGGGCAGAATCTGAACTTCATGAAACTCAAAAACAACTCGTCGAAACGGCACACAAAGCCGGCATGGCCGAAGTTGCAACCGATGTATTGCACAACGTGGGAAATGTTCTCAACAGTATTAATGTATCTACAGCACTGATAACAGAAAAAGTTTCCAAATCTAAGCTGTCGAACCTCGAAAAAGTAGCAGGCATTATTAACGACCATATTGAAGACCTTGGAACATTTCTTGTTGAAGACCCGCAGGGAAAACATGTACCCGTATATCTAACTGAAGTAAGTAAATTACTGAATAACGAGCATGCCGAGATTCTCAGCACTTTACGGGTATTGAATGAAAACGTCGAGCACGTCAAGAATATCGTCGGCATGCAGCAGTCATACGCCAAGGTCTCGGGTGTCGAAGTTTCTGTCTCTCTTACTGAATTGGTTGAAGACGCCATTCAGATAAACATTGCAGCTTTGGAACGACATGGAGTGCAGATAAAATATGAGCTTGCCGACCTCCCACCGGTCGAAATTGACAAGCAAAGAGTGCTCCAGATTCTGGTGAATTTGATAAATAACGCCAAGTATGCTCTGGCCACCGGTGATATACAAGGTAAATTAGTAACAATCAGACTTTATGAACATAGCGATAGTCGACTTCGAATCGAAGTATCTGACAATGGCGTAGGGATATCCGAAGAGAATCTGTCGAAGATATTCAACCATGGTTTTACAACCAAGAAGGACGGCCATGGTTTTGGTCTGCACAGTGGGGCTCTGGCAGCTACTGAGATGGGAGGTTCGTTGACTGCTCACAGCGATGGTGTAGGTAAGGGAGCTACGTTTACGTTGGAATTACCGTTTAAATCAGTTGAGGTAAATCAAAGAAAGACAAATACTACGAACACAAATGTATCCCGAGTTGACGGTTAATCAGTTCTCCACTTGGGGCATGTATGAAAAAAGGATGAATGTATAATATGCGAATAAAACAGAAGCTCATCTATGGTTTTGTTGGAATCGCATTGTTGGTGGTGGTTGTCGGGTACGCCGCCGTCAATATGAGCAGGAGGGCGATACAAAAATCTATTGGCGAAACGTCTGTAGCGTTAGCTGTTCATACAATAAAAGAGATTGATAGAAACTTTTACGCGAAAATTGAGATTTTCCAGGAATATTCAGCAAATTCAACATTACGGGAGGCTATTTCAGCATCAAATCAGGAATTTGACGGATTGGAAAACATACAGGCTTTCATAAGCGAAAAGGACAAAGAGTGGACTTCTGTTCCCCGTGAAAAAATATCTGCTTTCATGCTGGAATTACTAAAGAATAAATTATCAAGAGAGTTAAGAGAAAAAATAAGTTTTTATGAAATAAAATACAACTATGAAGTTTTTAGTGAAGTTTTTGTAACAAATAAGTACGGGGTGAACATTGCCCTGACGGGAAGAACCTCTGACTATTACCAGGCGGATGAGCACTGGTGGCAAATCACACGCAAAGATGGCTTGTATATAAGCGATATTAATTACGATGAGAGCGCAGGTGTTTATTCCACAGATATTGGAATAAGAGTTGATGATGAAGACGGCAATTTCCTCGGTATTGTTAAAGCGGTCATAAATACGGAAGAGGTGACCAATATAATAAAAGAAGCAACGGCGCTTTCCAAGTACGGGAGCATAGATTGTAAACTGTTTAATAAAGACGGCAAAGTAATCTATGACTTTAATAAAGAATTCGGATTTTTCGAAGATATATCCGGCAAAGACTTTTTTAAGAGAATAACGGATGAAACAGGATATTTAATAAAACCGTCTGAGGAAAAAGAGAAAAATGAGGGACGGAAAGAGTTGTTAGCTTATGCACGCTCCAATGGTTATAAATATTATAAAGGTCTGGGCTGGATTTTAGCTATTGAGTATCAAACAAAAGAGTTGTTTGCTCCCGTGATTAGATTAAGAAATTTCATATTAAGTATTTCACTGATACTTACAGCAATGTGTGTTGTGATGGGTCTTCTGGTATCAAATTCTATCTCCAAACCTCTTTCCATACTCAGAGATGCCGCAGCCAGAGTTGGTGGGGGTGATATGGATGTACAGATTGAGATTAAGTCGAATGACGAAATCGGTCAATTAGCCACTTCTTTTACGAAAATGACCGGTGATTTAAAGAGCACGACTACATCAATAAATAATCTTAATAAAGAAATTGCTGAACGTAAAAAAGCAGAGGATAGACTAAAACAGGTCCTGCAGGACTACGAATGGAAAAACTGGGAACTGGATGCGGCTATCAAGCGAAAAAAGGAAGAAATTGCTGAACGCAAGCGGGCAGAAGCCGAACTTCAGGAAACCCATGAAAAACTCGTCGAGACAGCGCACAAGGCCGGTATGGCGGAAGTGGCAACTGACGTGTTACACAACGTGGGAAATGTCCTCAACAGTATTAACGTATCAACAGCTCTGATAATAGAAAAAGTGTCTGGTTCGAAGCTTGCGAACATAAAAAAGATAGCGGATATTATTAACGACCATACTGAAGACCTTGGAACGTTTCTTGCCGAAGACCCACAGGGCAAACACATACCTGTGTATCTATCTGAGGTTGGTAAGCTTTTGAGCGATGAGCAGGCCGACATCCTCAGCACTCTAAAGACGCTGGGCGAAAATGTTGAACATGTCAAGCACATCATCGGTATGCAGCAGTCTTATGCCAGAGTCGCCGGCGTTGAAGTCTCGACTTCTCTTACTGAATTGGTCGAAGATGCCATCCAGATTAATACCTCAGGTATGGAGCGTAGAGGAATTCGGATAATACGTGAATTTGAGGACATTACTAATGTTGAAATTGATAAACAAAGAGTGCTC
>JASFVS010000192.1:0-6343 GCA_050049715.1 Phycisphaerales bacterium | reverse complement strand
TTTAGTGAATTTAATAAGCAACGCCAAACATGCTCTGTCCGCCAGCGATAAAGAAGACAAAGCAGTAACAGTTCGACTCTATAAACATGGCGAGAGCTGTTTCAGAATCGAAGTAGCAGACAACGGCGTTGGTATATCTAGGGAAAATCTCACTAATATATTCAAGCATGGATTTACAACAAGGAAAGACGGGCATGGCTTCGGGTTACACAGCGGTGCTCTGGCAGCAATGGAGATGGATGGTTCGCTGACAATGCATAGTGAAGGCATAGGTCAGGGGGCAACGTTTACGTTAGAATTACCATTAAAGTTGGTTGAGGTAAAGCAATGAAAGATGAAAACCAAAAAAACAAACGTATTTTAGTAGTTGATGATAGAGAAGGAATTCATGATGATTTCCGGGCAATTCTTGTAGGTAACAGTACTGATACTTCTGCCCTCAATGAAGCCGAAGCGGCAATTTTAGGTGCCACATCAGATTCATCACAAAAAATGAGCTTTGAAGTCGATTCCGCCTTCCAGGGTCAGGAAGCACTGGAGAAGGTCAAACAGGCTTTAAAAGAGAATCGCCCCTATGCCATGGCATTTGTGGATGTTCGTATGCCGCCGGGTTGGGACGGCGTTGAAACAATCGATAGGATTTGGCAGGTCTATCCGGAGCTCCAGGTCGTTATTTGTACGGCTTATTCTGATTATGAATGGAGTGATATCATTAAGAAGCTGGGGCAAACCGAACGGCTGTTGATTTTGAAAAAGCCGTTTGATAATGTGGAAGTCCAGCAGCTCGCCAATGCGCTGACGGAAAAATGGAATCTTGCCAAGAAAGCATCAATGAGAATGGAAGGATTAGAGCATAAAATAGAGGGAAAAACTGAAGAGCTGATAAAAGCCAATGAGCAGTTAACTAAAGAAATCGCAGAACGTAAAGAGGCACAGGAGAAACTGGAAAAATACGGCAACGACCTCGAAGCACTGGTGGAGGAGCGCACAGAAGAGCTTGCTGAGGAGAAAGAACTTTTATCAGTAACTCTTTCAAGTATGACCAGCGGGGTTATCGCCGTGGATGCCCAAAAAAGGATTATACTGTTTAACGAAATAGCGCAGGATTTAACAGGCTGGAAAATCGAGGAAGTACGAGGCAAAACAGTAGACGAGGTTTTTAGAATCATCAACGAAGAAATGAAAAGTACCATTGAAGATTTAATTCAAAGAGTTCTCGATTCCGAGAGTTCAGCAGTTGCAGATGATTGTGAAGCCCTGATTGTAACAAATGGTAAAGGTTGTCAGATTTCTGCCGTAGCAGCGCCTATTCGTAAACGGGATGGTAGTATCCTTGGTGTCGTAATAGTATTCCGTGACGTCTCACGAGAGCGCGAAATCGAGCGTATGAAAGCGGATTTTGTCTCATCCATCTCGCACGAACTACGCACACCGCTGACGTCAATAAAAGCCTATACAGCTACAGTTCTGCGTGACCCGGATATGGACGATAAAACAAGGAACGACTTCTTAGCCATCGTCGATGAAGAATCAAATCGTTTGGCAAAGTTGATAGAAGATCTTCTGGAAATATCACGCATTGAGTCCGGAACTATTGAATTGGCGCAGGAACGTGTGGATATCGTCCCCATTATCGACCATGTCTCAGTAGCCTTGAAAGCTTTAGCCGACAAGAAGGAGATCCAGCTGGAAACAGATATTAACAGCGAAGAGCTTCCACATATCCAGGGGGATGCAAGTAAAATTGAATCTGTAATCACAAACCTGGTTAACAATGCAATCAAGTTTACACCTGAGCAGGGAAAGGTTAAAATTTCTGCCGAGCATCAGGGAGAAGAACTCGTCATACGTGTCAGTGATAGCGGCATTGGGATACCCAAGACGGACCTTCTCAAGATATTCGACCGCTTTTACCGCGTATACCGGCCCGGCACAGAAATTCAGGGAACAGGTTTAGGGCTTGCTATTGTTAAGCAAATTATCACTATGCACAATGGCAGGGTTGAAGTTGACAGCGAGGAAGGTGAGGGTACGACCTTCACGATTTTACTGCCGTTAGATGCCCAAACGATATTACACGGTCCGGTTGCATGTTAAGCAGCTTAAGTACTGGTTATCACAACCTATGTACTTTTACGGATTTTGCCCCGTGTAATATTGATAGCAATAGGAACTCTCTCGGCTTTTTTACCCAAAAAAGTTGTAATGAATCATCTAAATCGATAATTTCCCCCTAAAATACTGCACATTCTTGAAAATACCGCCTGCTTTTAACCTCCATGCCTTTTTAAAGTGTATTATTGCAACAATCCTCAAAACTAAGATTTTTTTGAAATAAAACCTATTTAGCCACGACAATCCAAATGTGGCCCACTGGTGGCCGGAGAAAGAAGTGAATTTGATTGTATTTAAGGAGTCATGTCATGGTTACAAAATGGTTAAAAACAAGTGTGATTGTTGTAGTAGGCCTTTCTCTTGTCGGTGGCTTGCTCTTCGGAAAGGACGTGGTCAGTTATATCTCCAGCTCGGCCAAATCAGTACGGGCCGTAGTAAAAGACTCGGTTCCCGTTGAATTTGAGCTAAAACGCGCCCGCGACCTGTTAGAGGAGATTATCCCTGAGATGTATGCCAATATAAAGCTAATCGCAGAGGAAGAAGTAGAAGTAGCGGCCTTAAAGGTAGACATCGAGAAAGGGCAGGAGGCTGTTCAGGAAGAGAAAATAAGGATAGCCAAGCTGCGTGGCGCCCTTGAAAAACCAAAAGCCCAGTATTGCTTTAGCGGCAGGGAATATACTCGCAGCTATGTCAAAGAGGACCTGGCACGTCGATTCGAGCGATTCAAAGAAAGTGAGCTGGTTCTGGCCAGCAAGCAGCGGCTCTTAACGACCCGTCAAAACTCACTAAACGCGGCTATGCAACTTCTGGAAAAAACTAAAACACGCAAGAGAGAGCTCGAAGATAAGATTGAGGCGCTTGCAAGCCAGCATAGACTGATCAAGGCGGCCTCAATTGGTTCACACATCCAGGTGGACAATAGCAAACTTGCCAAAACGGAAAAGCTTATCAATCAAATCAAGAAGCGCCTTGATGTCGCAGAACGTGTATTGGCTCACGAAAGCCAGTTTGTCCAGGCAATCCCTGTTGATACAGTCGTTGAAGAAGATCTATTAATGCAGGTGGATGAGTATTTCCAAAATAAAGAACACCAAGAACATCAAACGAGCCTGGCAAGTACTGCAACCCAACAGCATGAGCAATTACTGGAAAACTGATACCGGATATGGTAAAATGAGGCGATATTACATCAATCATCGCACTATTGAATGCTGGGAGTAGTTTAGTGCTTATCCTACGATTAAAACAAGCTGAAAGTGCAGTTGCCGATGGGCGATTGGATGAAGCCTTTGAAATTGTCCAGTCAGATGGTATCAGACAGCACCGTCGCGGTCAGAAACTGATAGGAAAGCTGGCTCGAGCCTTTAGTAAACGTGGTCTGGAGAACCTCGAAGCGGAGCGGATACAGTTAGCTCTGATTGATTGTAACAAGGCTGAAAAGCTGGCCGGTAATACCCCTGATGTAGCTAAGTTGCGTTCGGGCATTTGTAGTGAGATGGAGCAAAGGCGGCTCAGGCATCGGCATTGCTCATTTAAGGTTGGCCAGGCAAGACAACATATTCAGAACGGCTGGATATCAGCAGGTGAACAAATCCTGAAAGATGAAGTCGATGATAAAAATGGCCAGGCGGATATAGTTTTACAACAGGCGGCGGCTGCAAGGTTGCAGATTAATGAGGCAGTCACAAAAGCTGAACAGGCATTGAAAAGAAATGACCTGGATAGCGCGATAGATGTTGTTTTGAGATCTGATGTAACCGGTAATCAAAACGAGAAAGTCGCTGGATTATTGTCGAAGATACGAACGCTGGCGGCCAAACAGATTAGGGAGAACTTTGATAAAGGCCGGGTCAATCTTGCTTATTCACTTTGGCAGAGAATTCTACCGATGGTAAATGGTTGTAGTGAAATATCCGAGCTTGGTTTGGCGCTAATGTATTGCCATCAGGCGGCTGGCTTCGTTACAGCGGGCCGGCCCCGAGCGGCCGTCCCTCTGCTCCGCAAGGCTAAAACCATTTGCCCTTCAGCAAAGTGGCTGAGCACAGTAACAGACCAGACACATAAGACTGCTGAACTACTTGATGAATTGGCGGCCAGTCCGCTTGGATTTGATATCGCCGATGATGCATTGACGGACGAACAGTCTGATGTGTATAGTAGAGAAGTTAATAAGTCGTTTTCCGACGAAAATGAACAGCAGGTTATCTCGCGAAAGATAAGGATGAACAATCAACATACCCCATCAATCCCATCCAAATTTGTATTACAAATAGATGGTGTCGGTAGTTTTCTTGTCCTTCGGGATAGTCGTGTTACGGTAGGGCCGGTGAGTTCTTCGGAACGGCCGACTGTGGGTCTGATGGCGGACCCGAATATTCCGATTGCAGCCATTGAGCGGGCGGAGGATGATTATTTTGTTCGGTCATCAGGCCCGCTTCGTGTGAATAGTGAGACGACGACTAATAAATTGCTTGTTGACGGAGACCGTATCGCTTTGTCGCCGAGGTGTTGGATGAAGTTCAATATTCCAAACCAGGCAAGCACTACCGGAACTTTGAGTCTTTCGAGTGCGCGATTAGGCCGGGCGGACATTCGTCAAATCGTTTTAATGGACAGGGACATTCTAATTGGTGCAGCAACGAGCAACCATATCCTTGCGGGCCTTCTTGATGATACCGTTGCATTGTTTATCCAAAACGGCCGGCTGCTTTGCAAAACCAAAGAAAGAATATTGGTTGACGACAAGCCGGCGAATACGATGACTGGCCTTCCTATGAACAAGCAAATCAGAATAGGCCGGCTTTCTATGGTCTTAACGGAATTCAGGGAGCAAACATAATGTTCGGGAACAGGGGGGAACAAATATGGCAGAGAGCAAATGCAAAAGTATAGATATAAACATGGCGATCGTCCCTTAGAGGGATACACAATCCAGAGAGCGGCAGGACGCGGCGGATTCGGCGAGGTTTACTATGCTGTAAGTGATAGTGGCCGGGAAGTTGCATTAAAGGCTGTTCAGAACTATGAACAAATAGAGCTTCGGGGTATCAGCCAGTGCATGAATCTCAAGAGCCCTCATTTGGTCACAGTCTTTGACGTTAAGTATAACGACCGGAGAGAGCCTTTTGTCTTAATGGAGTACATCTCCGGTCCTTCTTTGCGAGACTTGCTGTTAGAGTCACCAAATGGCCTCGGAGTACAAAAAGCCGCATTCTTCCTTCGTGAAATAGCTAAGGGTCTGTCTTATCTGCATGAATGCGGCATCGTTCATCGCGACCTTAAACCCAGCAATATCTTTTATGAAAACGGCTATGTGAAGGTCGGTGATTATGGGCTGGCTAAAGCTATAAGCGCCAGCCGGCACAGTGGCCAGACGATTACAGTCGGCACCGTACATTACATGGCGCCGGAAATCGGAGCAGGCAGTTATAACCGCAGTATAGACATCTATGCACTCGGTGTTTTGCTATATGAGATGTTGGCCGGGGAGGTTCCCTATTCCGGCTCCAGCCCTGCTGAAATATTGATGAAACATATGACGGGCACGCCCGAGCTCGATAAAATCGAAGAACCGTTTGCGCACGTTATTAAAAAGGCTTTAGCAAAAGATCCTGCCGAGCGCTATGAAACCGTTCAGGAGATGGTTGAAGACCTTTACGGTTCGGAGAATATTCGAAATAGTGTTTCTCATTTTTCACCGGATGAGCTTTCAATTGTTGCCGAACGAATTGCAGCAAAAGCGAATATAGGTGAACAACCAGGCGGGGACGAACCAAAGGCTGATGCAGCGGCTTCACCTGCTGTAGATAAAGGCAAACCAAACACTTTTATGGAGGGAGTGGATGCTTTTGGTCGGAAAGTCGCAGATACAGTCGACGATAAAGCTAAAAAGATATTAGGAAGCAGTAACGTGCGTATCCCTGGAGTAACTGACCCGATCCACCCGGGACAGCGCCGCACCCTTGCATTTGTAACCATGTTAATTGTTGCTCTGGGAGCTGGCTTATTGAACAACGATAATAGGGGTATTTTACCAACAGCTTTAATTGTGTTCGTTATGACCGGCGTATGCGCAAAGACTATTCTTTGTTCACAGCGGCGATGGTTTGCGAATCTGGAACCTGAATCGAAGTGGGTGGGAAAACTGGCAACAAGTTGCCTCGCCGCGTTCATGGCTGCATTATTTGGAGTAATGCTGTTTCCACTTATTAACTTCCGTGGCCTTGCT
>JASFVS010000340.1:0-3494 GCA_050049715.1 Phycisphaerales bacterium | reverse complement strand
CTTTTACTTCCGACCTAATCAAAAATACGGATTTAGCCGCCAAGGGTGAATTCGAACCCCTCGTAGTGGCGATGCGTTCCGAAGACCTGAAATATGAAGATCCTGTTAAGTTTGAAATTCGCCAAAACGTGAAAAGCGACTATATTTGTGCCGCTGACTATATCAATTTCAGCCATGTGGATATAGTCTGCGTTCAGCACGAATTCGGCCTTTTTGGTGGTGACGCAGGCTCATATCTGAGCTTATTGCTAAACAGACTAAAAGCCCCGGTAATTACAACTCTCCACACCGTTATTGATGAGCCTAACGAAGCTTACCACAAATCGTTAGTAGAGGTCTGCAAAGCCTCCTATAATGTAATTACTATGAATGAACGCGGCGTCAGTATGCTGCGAAATGTTTACAAAATACCGGCCAAAAAAATAAAACTAATAGCACACGGTATACCGGACCTGCCCTTCGTTGACAGCAACTATTATAAACATAAATTCGGTCTGGAAGACAGAAGAACCATCTTAACATTCGGCCTGCTTAGCAGAAACAAGGGCATAGAAACAATGCTCAAAGCGATGCCGGCTATAGTTAAAGCCGAACCATCCATTATGTATATAATCCTGGGCATGACGCATCCGAATATACTGAAGCTGGAAGGTGAGTCATACAGATTCAGCCTCCAGCAAATAGTCAAAGATTTAGGCCTGCAGGAACATGTGATTTTCCATAACAGGTTCGTGGATGATCAGGAGCTTCATAACTTTTTATGTGCGGCCGATATCTATGTCACACCCTACATAAACAGCAAACAACTTACCAGCGGCACATTGTCATTTGCGGTTGGTACGGGTAAAGCAGTAGTCTCTACTCCCTATTGGGCGGCTATGGAACTGCTGGCGGACGGCCGGGGGAAACTGGTCAGGGCCGGAGACTCGAAACAAATAGCTAAAGAAATAACAGAAATACTTCAGAATGAATCACTGTTTTACTCACTACGAAGACAAGCATACGACTACGGCAGATCCAGAACCTGGCCCAAAATCGGCCAGGCATACTGGAAACTATTTAATGCAAAACGAACACCTGTACGTATCGCCGCCAAAACTAAATTATCTGCAGCCGAAACAATATCAAATATTGAAGTGCCTGAACCTTCGTTAGACCATCTCAGGAAGCTCACTGACGATACGGGCTTGTATCAACACGCCAAATTCATGATACCTAACCGCGAATTCGGATATTGCACAGACGACAATGCCAGAGCCGTGATTGCTATGACTAAGTACTATACCCAGTACTCCGAACCGCAGGCTCTAAAGCTCCTCGACATATATTTGTCTTTTCTTATGCACTCACAATACAACAACGGTTTGGTCAGAAATTTTATGAATTTCGACAGAACCTGGATGGAAAATGAGCCATTGAATGACGCATTCGGCAGATTACTATGGGCCTTAGGCACCGTCATGGCAAATCCACCAACACCGGCATATCTGTCGATTGCTAAAGACTGTTTCGACCAATCAGTAGAACACGTCCAGAAACAACTGCCAAGGGGTATGGCGTATTCAATACTCGGTATGTGCGATTATCTTAAACAGTTTCCCGGCGCCAGCGACATCAAACGTCAGCTCGAATTAACCGCAGACGGCCTTGTAGCCCAGTACGAAGAAAACAGTTATCCGGACTGGAAGTGGTTTGAGGATGTACTTACTTATGATAATGCCGTATTGCCGCATGCTCTGTTCGTCGCGGGTTTAACTTCGGACAACAAGAAACACCTCGAAATAGCCAAAAAAACCTGTGAATTCCTTTTGGAAAACACATTCAACGGTGAATTCTTCAGCTTCATCGGCTGTAAAGACTGGTACGAACGCGGCGGGAAAAAAGCAACCTTCGACCAGCAGCCCATAGAAGCGGCAAGCACGGTTATGATGTTACGTGCCGCTTATGATGCAACACAAAATGAAAAGTTCCTAAAACTTCAAAGAAAAGCCTTCGATTGGTTCTTAGGTCAGAACGAACTGCATATTCCACTATATGACTTTAGAACAAAGGGATGCTACGACGGCCTTTTACGGGATGGCGTCAATACCAACCAGGGCGCCGAAAGCACCCTCAGTTTTATGTTAAGCCTGCTCGCTATAGTCGAAAGTTATGTCTTAGTAGATAAAACCCAGGGACGTAAGGGTGCTCCTTTACAAGGGACGAACATCACAGAAAAGACAACGAAAAAAGCACGCCCAATAAAAAGCATACCCCCCAAAACAAAGTCAAAGAAAAGCCGGATCAAAAAAATGGCTTGATATATTAGCTTTCGCTTTTTCCGATATTACAAAAACTTTAAAATTGAACAGGCGTATTATTTTTCCTGCCCAACGACCTCGGCGCCTTTTTCACCCGTCCATTTAATGTCCTCACCTATTCCCTGGACAGTTTGACAGCCTATCATTGCAAAGACTGTAACAATTAAAATCACCAAAAGAAGTACTTTCCTTGCCATTTTCTCAGATTCTCCTTTATTTGAGATAACACCAGTTTATTATTATAACTAAAGATACTTGTACAAAAAACAAATACACTGGTAATATTATACGGCTCAATTACTATATTGCCAAATGCGATTTAATATATTTAACAAACAGAAATATGCCAATGAAAATCGCAAGCTTTAACGTTAATTCCCTTCGCGCCCGCCTGCCCATCGTGCTTGAGTGGTTAAACGAGAATCAGCCGGATGTTTTATGCCTTCAGG
Organism: Phycisphaerales bacterium; assembly: GCA_050049715.1. Classification (GTDB taxonomy): domain Bacteria; phylum Planctomycetota; class Phycisphaerae; order Sedimentisphaerales; family Anaerobacaceae; genus NIOZ-UU13. The sequence goes on along the minus strand of JASFVS010000340.1, from coordinate 745 downwards.
AAACGAAAGTTCAGGACAATGATTTCCCCGCCGAGGCATTTATGGAAACAGATTACAGGTATGTCTTCAAAGGGCAAAAAAGTTACAACGGCGTGGCAATTTTCAGCAAAAGCGAAATAACAAACGTGCAATTCGGCTTTGACGACGAGCCAAAAGACGAAGCCCGCCTGATTAAAGCTAAAATTAACAGCGTTAATATCGTTAATACATACGTTCCACAAGGTTATATGCCCGAGTCCCAAAAATTCGATTATAAGCTGAACTGGTTTGGACGGTTGCTAAAATTTTTTGATAAGAGCTTCAAAACCACCGACCCTGTCGCCTGGATGGGAGACTTGAACGTGGCGCCGGAGCCGATAGACGTCTATGACCCAGTGAGTCTATCGGGGCATGTCTGTTATCATCCGGAAGTCCACAGAGTGTTTAAAAACGTCGTTCAGTGGGGATTCGTCGATGTATTTCGGATGCACTGTAAAGAGACCGGCCGATATACTTTCTGGGATTACAGACTAAACTCATTTCAACGTAACCTCGGCTGGCGCATTGACCATATTATGACTACGAAATCATTAGCGGATAAATGCACTGATTGTTATATAGATAAACAGCCGCGTTTTGCCGAACGGCCAAGCGACCATACCCCTATCATCGCTGAGTTTGATTTATAAAAACACCGGACCAAAAAAATTGCCTCCCGTTCCTGCTTACAGCTTTCCGCCGAAACTTGAATATTGTATCTTCATAT
>JASFVS010000338.1:0-3508 GCA_050049715.1 Phycisphaerales bacterium | reverse complement strand
TACAACGACAACCATTGCGCAGTCATAATCTACTGCTGCGTCTGTGGCAAGCTCACAGGCATTGTCCAGAGAAGCTGTTAGATTAATCCTGACCTCGAAACCTCTTTTCACGAGGTATTGTTCGAATCGGCGCCCGTTCCGTTTACTGCTCGTAGCGCCGGACTTGGGATTCACGATATACGCAATATAGCCATCATCCGGTTTCATAGTTGGGCTTCTGAACTCTCAAAGAATACTACTTTGATATCTTTTCCTGATTGTTGGAGTTGGTCCTTTATCAAAGAGGCGTAGCTTTTCGGGATGTGCGGCACCTCAGACAGTCCCAGGTTTTTCTGTACATCTGAGATACTTTTATCGTCCGGCCCTTCTATCTCAATAAAGTCACCCAGTAACGGCAGCTTATCAAGAGTTACTTTACACTCACCAATCCGCCAAAGGTGACGTTTTTTCTCGATGGTTAGTACCTGTTCATATCCTAAAGCCGAGAGAAGCTTGCGGGCTGACTCGGCATTGCTAATTTCAAGTTCTATTTCCTGCCTCTTTTTGAAGTCACTTTTTTCTTTGGCTCCTTTATAAGTTAAAAAAAATCTTTCGATATTATCGACCACCTGCCGCCGCAGACGAAGGCATCTGTCGGTTTTAGCAAGTCCCGTATCTACATTGTCAAAAAATTGGTCGGTTTGCAATTGTTCTGCAACAGGTTCGGCGCCGAGCTCGGTGAGCTTACGTTTTATTTCTGCTAACGAATCGACCTTAAGTTTTGCTTCAATTTCAGTACACATTTAAATGACTATATTCACTAATCGTGATTTAATGACAATAATTTTCTTAGGTTCTTTGCCGGCCATAGCGGCGGTTACCTTTTCGCTTGCAAGTGCTTGTTGTTTTATTTGTTCTTCGGTTGAATCGGCACTAACGACGATTCTGTCCTTTATCTTGCCTTTAACCTGCACTGCTAATTCGATTTCTTTTTCTTTGATAAGCTCCTTGTCGTATTCCGGCCATGGTTCATAAGCCAGACTTTCTGTATGGCCTAACTTCTCCCATAATTCTTCGGCGATATGAGGAGCAAAAGTGGCGAGAATCAGAATGAACTTCTCAACGACTGCTTTAGTCCTGACGGATTGTTTGCCAAGATGATTTATGAAAATCATCATAGCACTTATCGCCGTATTAAAACCGAAGCTTTCAATATCATCACCAACTTTTTTAATCGTTTGATTCAACAGTCTAAGTGTCGCTTCGTCGGCATCGGCATCTTGTACCGCATTGGCGACTTCACCGGTATCTTCGTCAACGATTGCACGCCAGACTTTGTATAAAAAACGGTGCACCCCTTCCACTCCCTGCATACTCCACGGCTTCATCGCTTCCAGCGGGCCCATAAACATTTCATAAAGCCGCATCGAATCGGCGCCGTAGTCGGCAATGACTTTATCTGGGTTGACAACGTTTCCGCGGGACTTGCTCATCTTCTGACCGTCTTCACCCAAAATCATTCCCTGATTGATAAGTTTCTTAAATGGCTCTTTTGTGTTCACGTAGCCGAGGTCATAAAGAAGCTTATGCCAGAATCTCGAATACAACAGGTGCAGGACCGCGTGCTCGGCCCCGCCGATATACAAATCGACCCCCCCACTGCCCATCCAGTATTTTTCTTTTTCAATATCCCAGCCCTTTTGATTATTGTCAGGGTCAAGATACCTTAAATAGTACCAGCAACTGCCGGCCCATTGAGGCATCGTGTTTGTTTCACGCTTGGCCTTTGTGCCGTCGGGTAATGTCACATTTACCCAGTCTTCGACATTAGCTAACGGCGGTTCGCCGGTTCCTGAAGGTTTATAATTTTTAACTTCCGGCAGTTCCAGAGGTAAATCTTCTTCGCTAAGAGATATTACCCGGCTGTCTTTCATATGCAGAATCGGAAACGGCTCGCCCCAGTAACGTTGCCTGCTGAAAAGCCAGTCACGCAGCTTATAATTTATTGCTTTTTCACCCTTGCCCTGTTGCGCGAGCCAGTTTGTAATTTTCTCCTTGAACTCCGGCGTGCTTAACCCGTCGAATTGCCCGCTGTTAATCGCCCTGCCATCGCCGATGAAGCACAACGTCCCCTGCTTGACTAATTCCGCTTGTTCTTTATCTTCCGGCTCAACCACCGGTACAATCGGCAGGTCGAACTTTTTGGCGAATTCGAAATCACGTTCATCATGTGCTGGCACGGCCATAATTGCACCGGTCCCATAGCTAATCAAAACATAATCGCTTATCCAGATGGGAATCTTTTCATCATTGACAGGATTTATTGCATAAGCGCCTATAGGTTCGCCGGTTTTCTCTTTGGCCAAATCTGTCCTGTCCAGGTCGCTTTTACGAGCTGCTTCCTCTCGATACATTTGAATAGCTTCTTTTCTGTCTTCGCTCGCGATTTTATCTACAAGCGGATGCTCCGGAGCCATTACCATGTAGGTCGCGCCAAATAAGGTATCGGGTCGGGTGGTGAAAACTCGAATGTTCTCATCGAAACCATCGACCTCGAAATCGACATCGGCTCCAGTACTTTTACCTATCCAGTCCTGTTGCAGTTTCTTTATCGATTCAGGCCAGTCAACCAGGGATAAATCGTCGAGCAGCCTTTCGGCGTATTTGGTTATTCGCAGCATCCACTGTCGCATAGGCTTTCTGATTACAGGGTGCCCTCCCCTTTCGCTTACCCCCCCGATGACTTCCTCGTTTGCCAAAACCGTTCCGAGTGCCGGGCACCAGTTGACCGGCACTTCTGCTTCATATGCTAATCGATTGTCGGCTATATATTTTTGTTTGTCCTGCTCACTCAATCCGTCAGGGATTGGCAATTGTTCAATTGGTTTCGCCTTTTGTTCTTTTTCATCGAAATAACTATTGAAGAATTTAAGGAAAATCCATTGTGTCCACTTGTAATAATTCGGGTCGGTAGTATTGACTTCCCTGTCCCAGTCATAGCTGAAGCCGAGCGACTTGATTTGTTTACGGATATTGTCCACATTCTTTTGCGTAGTTTCTTTGGGTGGCGTTCCAGTCTTGACCGCGTATTGCTCAGCCGGCAGGCCGAACGCATCATAGCCCATAGGGTGCAGAACGTTGAAACCTTTCATTCTTTTATATCGGGCCACTATATCGCTTGCTGTGTAGCCTTCCGGATGTCCCACGTGCAGACCCTGCCCGCTGGGGTAGGGAAACATATCAAGCACGTAGTATTTCGACTTGGAGCTGTCACAATCCTGTGCTTTAAATGTTTTATGCTCTTCCCAGAAATGTTGCCATTTCTTCTCAATTTCGTTAAATTTGTAAAAACCCTTCTTTGAACACATTTTTATTATTTGCTCCTTATCAAAGCCGGACTAATCTTCCATAACACAATAAAACAAATATCCGGGAAAATCCACTAAAATTCATCGTCTATTGACAGTGGTAAACTTTGGCAAGTTCTAATTTTTGCAGGTTAGGAAAAGATAACTTGATGAAATGACAG
>JASFVS010000188.1:0-6418 GCA_050049715.1 Phycisphaerales bacterium | reverse complement strand
TCTCAGCTACGCGAATGTGAAATCCAATCCAAAAGCCGCTTATTTATTCATCGAGCAGGGAGTGGGACATATTGGAAAAAGGTTATACTTGACCAATATAGGCGAAGAAAACGACCCCCAAAAAGTAAAAGCTATAAAAGAGCAACATTCAAGAATTCCGCACTCAAAAGACACAAAAAAGCATTTAATGTATTTCTCCGTAGATAAGATTCGCCCACTGGTCGGTGATAAACCTGAATAAAAGTAAGCTCAAGGCAACAGCTAATCTGTCACCCGTTTTTATTAAAGTAAATTCATTTGCTTGATATTTATATAAAAAATTGATAAGTTCTTGCAGATAAGATAATATTGAATCATCAAGTGACTTTTAGGAGCCTAAAAAATGTATATCATCCCGGCTATTGACCTGCAGGACAGAACGTGCGTAAGACTTATCCAGGGCCAGTATGATCAACGGATAAATTATGAGAATGACCCGGTCAAAAAGGCACAGCAGTTCGGCTCAGCCGGGGCAAAATGGCTGCATATCATAGATTTGGACGGGGCCAAACTCGGCAAACCCGCCAATACCGATATTATATCAGCAATAGCAAAGCTTGGACTATTCAAAATTGAAGTCGGCGGCGGACTGCGCGATGAAGCATCAATAAAACAACTACTTGATATCGGTATCGAAAGAGTAATAATCGGCACTAAAGCGGTGAACGATTTCGAATGGTTCAGTCAAATGGCCAACAAGTTCAGCGACAGAATTGTGCTCGGCCTTGACGCCAGAGGCTCGACAATAGCCACTCACGGCTGGACGCAGGAAAGCCCACAGCACCTGTTGGAGTTCGCTGCCGAAGCGACGAAACTACCCATAGCGGCTATAATATATACCGACATCACAAAAGATGGTATGATGACAGGACCAAATCTCGAAAGAACAAAAGCCCTCATCGAAACAGTTGACATACCCGTCATCGCTTCAGGCGGCGTAAAGGAATTGGAAGATATTAAAAAGCTCATTGGCATAAATGCCGCAGCAGTGATAATAGGAAGAAGCCTGTATGAAGGCACACTCGACCTCGCCGAAGCTATAGACGCAACAAAGGAGTAAATTGAGTTTCTATTAACACAAAGCTTGCTTAATAGTTCTATTCCTGAGGTTCGAACTTATAACCAATCTCGCGTATGGTATGTATGAATACCGGATTATGCGGGTCCTTCTCGATTTTCTTTCGTAATGTGGTGACAAAGCGGTCTATGCTGCGGGTCCCGACAAAGCAATCATAACCCCAGACCATATTTAGTATCTCATCACGTGTAAGCGCCCTGCCGGGCTTTTTAATGAAAAACTCCAACAGGTTGAACTCCTTGGGTGAAAGCTCGACTTCTTTTCCATCACAAGTCAGCTTTCTGGCGGGAACATCAAGGCGATAGTCTCCAAACTCATACACATCCTGCTCCGCCTGCCTGGCACGCCTTAAGAACGCCTCCGTACGGGCAAGCAGCTCCTTGATGCTGAAAGGCTTGGTAACATAATCATCCGCCCCAAGATTCAATCCCAACACTATATCCGACTCCTCACCTTTGGCCGTCAGCATTATTATAGGCATAGTGAGGTTTTCTTTACGAATCAGCCTGCATATTTCATAGCCGTTTATCTTCGGCAGCATTATATCCAGAATAATCAAGTCAGGCTTTTTATCGAGCGCTTTATTCAAACCCTCCTCACCATCCGAAGCCGTCAGTACAAAGTAACCCTTGAACTCGAAATTGTCCTTCAGGCCACGCAGCATCGTGGCATCATCTTCAACTACCAGTATCGTTTCCATACGGTCTATGCACCTTTAAATTTATAACCAATCCCTTCTACAGTATTAATAAAAACCGGATTATCCGGGTCGGATTCGACCTTGCTCCTCACTTTATTAACAGCTTTATCAATATCCCGCAAAGTAATAAATCGCGAATAACCCCATACAGTGTCTCGTATTTCGTCGGTTGTCAGAGTACACTCGGCCCTTCTAAGAAACAGATGCAGCATCTTAAATTCTCCGGGCGTAAGCTTAACTTCCTCACCGCTGCGTAAAAGAGTGCCGGAGACAGTATCAAGCCGGAAATCGCCGAATTCATAAACATCAGGCTCTGCTTTTTTTCTGCGTCGTACAAAAGCCGCCGCCCGCGCCAATAGCTCTTTAATACTGAACGGTTTGGTCACGTAGTCGTCCGCGCCCAGATTCAGCCCGAGTATCACATCGGCTTCCTGGTCCTTGGCTGTAAGCATGATTATGGGCATATCGAGATTTTTCTTACGAATCTGGTCACATACATCGTATCCGTTTATCTTAGGCAGCATAATATCGAGAATAATCAAGTCGGGCTTCTCTTTGATGGCGGCCTTCAGACCCTGCTCGCCATCGCGGGCGGTCTTAACGCGATAGCCCTTCATCTCGAAATTATCCTTCAGGCCCCGCAGCATTGTTGAATTGTCTTCGACAATCAGAACTGTTTCCATACTAACTCAACCACTTAACAGTTATTTTCTAACTCAATCCACAGTTGCTTTTGACTGTCATAAACACGTTCAACAAATTATACCGAATTCAGGCGTACAGTGAAAGTACTTCCTTCGCCAGGTTTGCTTTCGACGGAAATTGTGCCTTTATGGGCATCTACGATGAATTTCGTTATGCTAAGACCCAATCCACAGCCCTCAGCGTGCCGTGAAAGACTGCGATCGGCCTGATAGAACCTTTTAAATATCTTTCTTATGGACCGGCGAGACATGCCGATGCCTTTATCACTGACACTAAAATAAACAAAACCATTCTCACTAAAAGCCCTTAACTCAATCTTCTTTTCATCGAAAGAATACTTGCAGGCATTGTCCAACAGATTCACGACCACTGTCACCATAGCATCACGGTCGGCCAGGACATCAGGCAAATCTTCATCAATTGTCATCTTAAATTCGCATTTGTTCTGGTCGAACTTCGTCTTAACCGCCTCTACCGCGTCATTGGCAATCTCAACCGGGCTTATCTTAACCCTATTAAAGGCCTGCTTGTTTCGCTCCATTCTTGAGAAGGTCAGGAAATTATCAATCAACCTGCTAAGTCTTTCGTTTTCTTTCGATGTTAAATGAAGGTACTCGTCAGCCTGCTTCTGGTCTTTATAGTTACCTTCCAGCAGAGTATCGACCAACACTCGCATGGAAGCCAACGGTGTCTTAAGCTCATGGGAGACAGTCGCTATAAAATCGTTTTTTAGCTTGTTAGTCTTTATCTGTCTTCCAACCGCCTGAGCCGCCAGCAATCCCGCTGCCAGCATAACAGCAATAGCCAGCAAACCGGCCCACATATATAACACAGCCTGTTTACCGGCCGTCTTCTCAAAAATATCGATATCAGTAAAATGGATTGCAATTTGCCAGTTAGGAAAGAATTTTCCCAGCGGCGCCATAACAAAAGCCGCAGTTTCCGGATTTTCCAAACCACAGGCATAGGAACCAAAGTTATCCGTTATCCTATACGAAACACCGGCGTCCTTGAGCGCGTCTCCACACAAATCCAGGTCTAAATGAAAATTGTCGGCATTCTGTAACAATAAGTACGTCTTATCCCCTATACTATGATACATTCCATAGGCCTCTTCCGGCAAACCCAGCTTGAAAAGACTATCCTCCGGCCAGGATTCATACGGGGTATTGGACACAGGCATCTCAAATTGCACCTTATTTTCCTGTCTTGATTGAAGCGAATCTAATATCGCCGAGATTTGTTTTAATTGTTCGGTCCAGCTCCATTCCACTTCTTCGTCAATCGCATTCAGCGTCGTACGAATTAATGTTACGAGCTTGAGCGCATCTTCTTCATACCAGGGCTCCGAAACCGAACCGGCATAATACCTGTCAAGAACAGCAGCGGCCAATTCCTCGGCCAAAAGCAATTCTTTGGCCTTTGATAGCTCCTGTTTAAATTCTTTGGCCCATTTGCTCTCTTCCACGATTTCAGTCGCCTTACGTAAAAGAAAAATCCTGGTCTGAGAACTCATTGGCAGGAAAATATAGCTGCTGCCCGGCGTATAATTGATGGCGGACTCTATCAGGTACCGCAAATCAGAACGTTTGAGTCCCTCTTCGGTCCCGCTCTTCATTTCTACGAGTAAGAGTCTCGCCCTGGCGCTAAGCGATATTAAGGACGAACTCATATCCTCAGAAAATTGCCCATCAGCAATCTTACGGCATCGAGTAATGGCTTCTTCAATCACCCCCATTTTTCTAAGGCATCGGACCTGACCCATTAAAGCGCTACAGCGGGTATAGTCATCAACAAAAGACTCGGCGATTTGTTCATATAAACTTAATGCCGCATTAAAATCCTCATGAGCAAACTCAACACTCCAGGCTTCATCGAATTCCTCTGAAAGCTCCTCCGGACGTCCACCATCTCCAATAAGCGGATAGTTCAGCCTTCGATTATTGTCGAAGACAATAATCGAATCACATATTTTCGCACCGCCGCCTCCCGCATCCCGGCCGGCAAGCAGCTCGAACATCTTAATAGGCTGACGCTGCACTGTAGTCTGTCGTTCGATAACTTCTATTCGATCCGACCAAAGCTCATCCAGCCTTGTACTTAACTTTTGCAGCCGCTGAGTATAAACATCGGTCAGTTTTTGCTTAACCGCGAGCCGTTCGTTCCTGACCACCTGACTCATAAACCAAAGCAAACAAACAGTGGGCAGTATTACCGCTATTGCCAATAGTAACACTACCCACCGCAGCTGGTTATAACCAGCACTTGTTATACTTTTGGTTCTCACTTGCTACTTCTGTTTACCTTCACTACAAATTTTCTTAATCTGTCCTTCATCCAGTGCGTAGCTATAAACGCGGGCATCGTCAATAGCACCTTTGAAATACAAATCGTATATCGCATTCTTGCCCAATTTCAGGGTTTCACCTTCCATTTGTGGCATTCCCGAAGGGGCCGAATTATCATCTGTTAACACACCATCTTTATAAGCCTTAAGATTTTCTCCATCATAAGTTGCGGCAAGATGATACCATATATTAGGCTCCAAGTCTCCGAAACTCGCAGCATACCATTCTCCTCCGACGCTGACACCCGCCGCCCCGCGGAAAGCATCGTGTGCATGGTCCCAGTTTATCTGATAATTCTTCTCACGCGTAATAGGACAGGTCGGCATTTCCGATGTCGGCGCTTCAGGACTCTTTGCCCAGACAGCTATAGTCCAGACAGGTAAATCTGTATTGTACTCAATCTCCACGTAATCATCTTCGCCGTCTAATTTCAATGCCCCGCCTATCACGCCACCCGAAGGCTGCCACTGCGGGTCACCCTTAAGAGTACCGGTAAGGTTATTGCCTGACGAATCACTGGCACGCCAGCCTTCGGATTCATCGAACTTCCACCAGCCAACCATACCGCCCTGACTACTCTTACTACCCACGCTTGCCGTACCGAATACACTGGGGGTCTGCCATGCGGTATCTTCTTTATCACTCCATGTTATCTTGGTATCTCGCTCACCGCCATCGTCGTCGTCATCCACATGGACATCCAGGCCTATCTTCGATACCTTGGAAGACTTAACTCTCAGCGTTGACCACGGAAATTTAATCTCAGTACGATATCCATTTTCCGTTCTCACCATAGCAAATTCAACATTATTCACCTCACCATGCTGAAAACTGTTCATCACAGGATTGCTCTTGTCCCAGTTAAAGTGATATTGAGCGTCATTGTCGTCATAACCGCCCGACTTACTATTGTCGGCATCGATAAAGATTTCAATACAATCATCGAAATACCACTCATCCGAGCCTGAGTCACGTAAAAGTTTATCATCGGTTACATCGACAAACATATAGAGATTGTCTTCATCCATCATAATTCTGTAGTTTGCCGACAAATCTTCTTTTGACGGCATCGGCGAATATATTGCATTGGTAAGCTTGTACTTTTTGGCGCCTGACCACAAATCTTCCGCTTTTCCATCTATCACCGGAGCCCGATTCGTCTTCGCGATTACTGCCGAGATTGCTTTTGCTTCTTTTTTCCAGGTCTTGGCCTTGGCTTCCGGCTTACCTTTGGAAAGACCATCGGTCAGTTGCATTACGACACCAAACACATCATTTACAGGCGGAAGCCCGCTCACGCTTGCACTAACACCGAGGTTATTCGGCTTTTCATCAGTACACCACTGCACAACAGTTTTATCGCAGCTTTTTGCCAACTTAGTAATCAACTGGTGCGGGCTGTTCTCGGCATCTTTCGGACCAAGATTAACATTGGATTCGGCAAGACGCAATGCTCCGCCGACGTTGACCATTACTAATTTACTGGTCGTCTGTGACAAATTGTTTACAGCCTCTTTTAAAGATCCATCGGATAAAATCGAGCTGCGC
>JASFVS010000270.1:0-4520 GCA_050049715.1 Phycisphaerales bacterium | reverse complement strand
TCAACTGCGGAAACCGAAGCCTTAACAATATCCGGATTTAAGGAAAGCACTGTGGTCTTGCCGGCCTGGGCCATATAACAGTAGATTTTGTTATTATTGGCAAGCCCGATCACATACTTACCAATGCCCTCTACGGGCTGCTTAGCTTCGGATTGCCCTATCATCAGATTAGCCACTCCGAGCAATTGCGTAACAATCTGACGGGTCTGCTGTGGGTCATGACTTGTGATGGCCACTCCAACACACTTAACTACTGGAGGCATTGCCATATCACCCCAGCCGGACTTACCTTCCGGCGGAAGCGCGAAAAGGTTAATTTGTTCGACATTGGCAAAGATTTCTCTGCCGATATCAAGACCCGTAATGCTGTCAATCTTTTTACTTACAACCTCGGCCTGAGCACTGTCAGCCTCCCCCAGGGCAACACTCACAAGCACAATCGCATCAGAGGGAACAGCCTCGAAGCCTTTCTTGCTCAGATTAGGAGTACGAATCATATTATACGCAAGACAGTTATGCCCATCCTTAAAGCTTATATTTGTTTCGGCAGATATTCCACTTTCCTCGAGAGAGAAAAAAGATGTCACATCATCGATATTTTTGATATCTACTATCCCGTCTGCCATAAGCATTTCCTTGGGAATATGTTCCTTTGGAATCTGCTTCAAAAGACCCGTGAATACCTCATCCGTGTTGGCCCAGACTGTCAGTGCATTTTCCACGCGTGCTTTTTTACTTATCTTCGCAAAGGATTTGTTACTCGAAGCGAGTGTCGGCTCATTCGTAATACCCTTATATTGCTTCACACTCCACTTCAACTGCTCTACCGGATGTGAAATAATAATTACTCTATCATCATAAGCGATACCGCCTTCATTTCCGAACATCAAAGTTGACATGCCTTCGATAGGCTCACCCGGCTGTGCAACCATACCCAGCCCGGCCAAAAGCATCCCCCGCAAAGCATCGCTTTTTCCAGGGTACAGCACAGCAACTCCCGGAGGATTATTGTGGGATATTCCGGTAATCCCGACGGCCATGCCCCGTATCTTCTTGAATTCAGCCATCATGCTCGGATTAAAAAGAGCGGCCATAATATCACCCGGGGTCTTCTCAGACTGCCCCCCCCCGATAACAGCAAGAGGATTCGCAAACGGAGTTCCCTTAAGCATATTCAAAATAGTTTCGATTTGCCTGCCCGGGCTTCCCAGTTCCACATAAGCCAAGGTGTTGGGCGGCATCAAATCTGCCGGGTCACCGTTGCCCAGCTCCTTCAGCATAGGTTTAACCTTGTCTATGATTGCCGTCTGGTCGCCAAAATTCGACACCAGTTTTTCAAAAGCCGCGCCGGCACGCATCTCATCCCCCTTCTTAAGATAACACATGCCCTGTCGATACAAAGCCTGGGCAACGTGAGACCTCTGAGCAGTACCGTCCTTGATTATCTGCCCATAACTTTTAATCGCCGCATCGAGGTCACCGTCAACCTCTTCGGCATACAGTCCTTCCTGCAGAAGAACAGTCGCTGACTTATCTGCAAAAGCCGGAATAGATATTGCAGCTACCAGCAAAATAATTGTGATGTACTTTAACCTTTCCATAATCGTGCTCCTTTGAATAGAGTAATAAAAAACAGTTGACCACTTAGGAGCAATTATGACGATTAAATGTTACCGTTTTGTTACGAATTTGTCCTTTTATGATTATTTTTTTTCGACATTTTACAGAACGTAAATCAATAAAAGCTCGGGTTTTAACGAAAACTTCAGATGATTCCCCCGCCTGTAACCTCAACCCCTCGGAAAATCAGTGACTTCCCCCGGATAACATACCCACTAAGCCCTATAATATTTTCAACTATTCTCCAAAAAACATTTGTCCCCGAACGTAGGGGCGGCTCGAGAACCGCCCAAATCGAAAATCATAAATATCGTAGAACCGGCACGACTTTTGACGTAACGAAGATCCGGCGTCGTTCGACGGAATAAATCAAAACGTAGGGGCAACCCCACGTGGTTGCCCTTATATGTCGTGTCATTCCCGCGAAAGTCGCTGAGATGGCTCACGCTACGGGAATCCATTTTATTCGTCACCCTGAGCGAAGCGCAGCGGAGTCGAATGGGTCTGGCATACAAAATTACAATTGTACACGTTAAAAAAAGGAAGTTTACAAACCTCAATTCCCTAAATACCAAATACTATATACTAAATGCTGCTCATTTGTTCTGCCTGCGGTTCACGCCAGTTTAAATCACTCCACCACTTCGTCCATCGCCCATCATCTATCGTGTTGTAGCGCAGCGGAAATCCGGTTTTAGACGGAGCCTCCGGCAGAAATGTATCTCTTTGAATTCCCTAATGCCCTAATCAACTAATATCTCCCACCAGAGTCTGGGATAATCCTGCCCTTCATCAATCCACCAGATATCTTCAGCACCGTTGTCCGTTTCATCCACAAAGTCCCAACCTGCGTCAAGGAATGTGCTTGCTGTTTGCATCTCAGCCGTGGTCTTGCCAAAAGAATCAATGCAATTATTTTCACCTCCACACATATTGAGGATATCGCTGGTCTCTACGTCCCAGAAACTTGAGAAGATGCGGGCAATCTCTCTAATATCACTTCTATTCGCGCTTCGATTATCACCTACCAACCCGCCGGCATTCGCGGTTCCCGTCAAACTGCCCGCTGCATAGCAGTGAGTGATAATGCCGTCATAATTGACTCCCACTAAACCACCGACAACGCCGTGCCACAACTCGGTACCAAAACCCGAAACGCTGCTAATCGCATAACAATTGGTTATTGTGCCAAAATTCTTATTATATCCCACCAGTCCACCTGTATTCGTGGTTCCCTCAACGACACAGTCTGAATAGCAGTTATCGATTCCACCCTCGTTTAATCCTACTAAACCACCGATACCATCGGAGGTATCAGTAGTGGAAGCTACAACGCTGCCTGTTGCATAGCAGTTTGTGATTGTGCTATAATTGCTTCCCGCCAGGCCGCCGATGTTATCGTCGCCACTTAAAGAACCGGTACTATAGCAATCCGTCACATAACCATCATTACTACCTACCAATCCGCCGGCAGGGCCAAAACTACTTGTAACGTTATTCGTTGTGTAGCAATCGGTAATTACGCCTTCCGAGTTCTCCCCCACCAGACCGCCAGCTGTAGCAAAAAAGTCTGCCGAAACACTGCCTCCCTCTGCGTAGCAGCCTGTGATAGTACCGTTTTGCAGACAGCTAACCAGTGAACCTGTCCAGTAATTATAATCTCTTCCTGCGTCAATATTAGCATCAATTAACCCCAAATCCTTGATTGTTCCCGCAACATATAAAAAAAGTCCCCTGATGTGGTTTAAGTTCGTGATTTGTTTCCCGTTACCGTCAAATTCACCGCCGAAAGGACATGGAATCCCAATTATATTGAACTCCGTCCCCGTATAATGACTCAAATCAATATCCGACATCAGCTTGAAGTATTTGTCCCATTCGCATGGAAACAAACCAACCAAGTTAAGTTCCTCAGCCGTACAAATCAGGTATGGATCTTCTTCCGTTCCGGCTCCCATCAATAAGTCGGGCAACCGTTGTGTCTCAAGCATTGCGCCCGGCCTGTTTTCCCACAAAAGCCTCGGATAATCGTTCCCCTCATCAACTGTCCAAACTCCCTCATTGTCGCAACTGTCCCAGCCAAGGAAGGTGCTTGCAGTTTGCATCTGAGCCGTCGTCCTGCCCTTACCACTGGCGCTGGTGCTTTGGCTGCTGGTTTGAATATCCCAGAAAGAATTGTGAGCACAGCCGCCATTACCCACAAGTCCCCCCACATCCTGGACTCCTTCAACTCTGCACGTGGCATAGCAGTTTGCAATTGCCCTACTTCCACTCTCTCCCACGAGACCGCCGACATAACCATAGCCCGAAACATCACTACTCTTGGCATAGCAGTTGAATATTGTACTATAAGAATTAAATCCCACAAGTCCACCAACACCTCCGCTAACAAGTCCGACTCCCAAAATACTACTGCTATCCACATAGCTCTCTGTGATTGTACTGGAATGCTCATTACATCCCACCAAACCGCCTACTCCCCAATCTCCTGAAACAACGGCTGATGAGTAGCATTTGGTGATTGTTCCATGGAAAATTCTTCCCACTAACCCGCCTACATACGTTGTTCCCGTAACGCGACCGTCATTAACATAACATCTGGTGATAGTCCCTCTCCAGAAGCTACCAGCCAGAGAACCAATAAATCTTTCCACGTGGGATAGCTCGGATTCCACTGCATGAACATTAGGGCTGCTCAATCCCAAATCTCTTATCTCTGCATTAGGGCTATCGACGTAACCAAAAAGTCCGACATTATCTGTATTTGTAAAAGTGTAACTGAAGTTGGAAATCACAAAACCATTACCGTCGAAAACGCCTCTAAAAGGAATCGCTTCGCTGCCTATTATGTAAAAGTCAATCCCCTCTAAATCAATATCATTCATAAACATAAAGTGCGC
>JASFVS010000337.1:0-3527 GCA_050049715.1 Phycisphaerales bacterium | reverse complement strand
TCATTTAGGGTATCTGTGAAACGCTTTTTGTATTTATTCGCCTTCGCCGTAATACCCTGCGGCTTGTCGTAGCGGAGCGGAGATCCCGCCCAGCGTATCTGCAGGGATGAACGGCAAGGTGAACCGCGCCGAAGCTCATCAGAGCGAAGGCGGGTTAATTTCGCTATATCATTTTACGTTGGAATGGCTACGGCGCAATTCCGCTTTGATACCCCGCAGCATGCTGCGGGGAGCTTCATTTTCGAAATTTCGTTTATCATGAATTTATCTAAAAATAAAGTGCACGCGTTGGGCCTTTGTTCGGGCGGCCTCGACAGTATATTGTCCGCCCTGATTTTACAAAAACAGGGAATCATGGTTGAATGGGTCACGTTTGAAACACCGTTCTTTTCATCTGAAAAGGCCCGGCAGGCTTCGAGTCTGACCGGAATACGGTTACGGGTTAAAAACATCACCCCGGTGTATCTGAAAATGCTGAAAAATCCTCGCTGTGGTTATGGAAAATACATGAACCCCTGCATGGACTGCCACGCATTAATGTTCAGACTGGCCGGTGAAATAATGAATGAAAATAAATTTGATTTTCTGTTCAGCGGTGAAGTTCTGGGCCAGCGCCCCATGTCCCAAAATAAACAGTCTCTCCGATATGTGGAAAAGCAATCCGGGTTTGATGGCTATATATTGCGCCCGTTAAGTGCAAAAAGGCTTCCCGTAACCCTACCGGAACAAAAGGGACTGGTAAACCGGGAGCTCTTGTTGGACATTTCCGGAAGATCCAGAAAAATCCAGATGGAACTCGCCCAAGAATTTGGAATTACGAGCTATCCTACGCCTGCGGGCGGCTGCTTACTGACAGACAAAGGCTATTCATCCCGGCTAAAAGACCTCTTTGACCACCAGGAGTCCTATACTGAAGCGGAACTTCATCTTCTAAAGCATGGACGACATCTTCGTCTGGACAAAAACACAAAAATAATAGTTGGACGAACCCAAAAGGATAATGAAAAAATAAAAAATTATTATAACCCGTCTGAAGATACCCTGATTAAAGTAAAAAATTTTCCGGGCCCCACGGTTCTTATGCTCCATGGCGGCAGCAAAGAAATGATGATTCTGGCAGCCTCAATATGTGCGGGTTACAGTAAGGCCCCGGATGCCACATCCGTGCAAGTCGGTGCCGTAACTCCCAATGGAAATGAAATATTCAAGGTCATCGGCATCCCGCCAGCCGATATCAAACATTTTTTAATATAATACCCTAATCGAGTCAAAACTCGATTAGGTGTTATCTGTTATTCGTTATCTTTTACCAGTTTTGAAAGCTTGAAAGGCAAAATTACAGCTCATTTTCGAATCCAAGATCCCGATCCCAAAATACATTCTCAACAAGGATTATCCGGTAGATCCGAAAAACTTCAATATATTTACCGCTCAAAAAAAAACAATGGGTATTAGAAAAAATAGTACCATAAAATATTAAATCTAATACCAAAGTATTAGAAAATTTTTAAAAAACTCATACTTTCTTCGTATTTACAATTGCAATATAAATTTAGTAAAAGGTGGTTGCATTAATAGATTTTGGATAGCCTCCAAAAGATGCCAAGTCTCGAAAAGCACGATTTTTATCAGATAGTCTCAATTAGATCGCAGAAAATGTCAGAGATAAGATACCGATAAGATATCTCAGTTTGATCCTTTTGTGTGCTCATGATTAGATATCACAACAAAGGCAATAAGCCATGTAATGGCAAGAAAGCACAAAAAATTAATATATCCTTGTTAATATAATTTAAAAATTAACAAGGTTTCTGTTAGAGATAGCCATTTCGTAATAATAAGAACTAACGCCATAGATGAATTGACTAAATTTAAAGGTGGATATGGTAGCCCGACCTCTATTAGGGCCACTGCTCAGGCGAGGCGTTCGCCAACAGCAATTCGCTGCGGTGAATGTGAACGCCGCACTACAAATAGTGAAGGATTGTCATGTGGTTAAGCGCATCCTGCTTTCTTGAATTCCAAATACCAGTTCCAACTCCTTTTTTGCTCATGCTGCGCCCCCGGAGCGGTTGGCAGCAGTGGATCGCCCGCGAAGAATACGTTTTGTCGCCCAGCGTACCAGCGGTCGAGTTCACAGATTCGTTCGGCAACCTGTGTCAGCGGCTGGTTGCACCAGCCGGGCATTTTTCAGTGCGCACATCCGTTGATATCGAAACCGCTGACGCAGCCGACACGGCCCCTGGGGCGCCGTTTGTCGAAGTGCAGCAGTTGCCCGATGAGACCCTGCCTTTTCTGCATCCAAGCAGGTATTGTGAATCGGATCGGTTCACTGAAATGGCTGCATCGCTTGTGACCGGCCGGGCGTCCGGCTACGATCAATGCAATGCCATCGTTGATTATATCCGCAACTCGATACAGTACACACCCGGCGTCGGACAGCAGATCATTAGCGCTTCAGAGCTAAACCAGTTGGGAAGAGGAGTTTGCCGGGACATGGCCCATTTGGGTATCGCTTGTTGCCGAGCACTATCAATACCAGCTCGCATGGTAGTGGGTTACCTTGAGGCGCTTGAACCGATGGATTTACACGCTTGGTTCGAGGCCTATGTTGGTGATCGGTGGTACACATTCGATCCGACACAAGCCGATCTGCAAGGAGGTCGTGTCGCAATCGCTTTTGGTCGTGACGCAGCCGACGTCGCCATATACACACAATTTGGGGACCCGGTAGAACTGCTAAATATGAACGTCAAAGTCGTACGAATGTCCGGGCAGACTTACTGAGGCAGGGCATAGCAGCATCTCCAATCGGCGAACAATACTTTTGCAGCGGAGCGCAAAAGGCCGCGCACGCTGAAAAGTGACGTTATCCATACTTTCGATATCTGCTATTTATAGCGGGCTTTTCGAGATTTCAAAATCGTGAGATATCTCCCAAACTGTCTTTCACTGGGCGATATACTCGTCCATAAATGTATGTGTTTGCCCATATTTTAAGGACGCATAATAATAGTTAGATCAAAGGAGCGAGTTTTTGAAACGAAACGTGTTAAGTCGTTACGAGAAGGACGGACAAGGAAATATCATTCTCGATGTTTCTGCAAGACGTGTGGAGGATTTGTACAACGACTTTGACAAGAGCGCTCCCTATATCCGGCGGGATTTGGATCAAGATCTTGCTGACTATCTAATCGAGTGCGCTCGCGAATTGGGTAGCGTCTCGTTCAAGATCCGGTTCACTTTGGACAATCCTCCCGATGAACCGAAATCAGCGCGTATTCAGCGCAGTCTTAATACATACTTTCTGTATATGGCTAAAACCGAGGTTCAGAAGATTTTGCAAATGTTTCGCCGCTCGTCAATTCTATTCATTATCGGTCTCGGTATTTTGTTTGCTGCTGTGTCACTGAACCGGCTGCTTGGGTCTGAACGGTCCGTCACCGCCAACGTATTCGCTGAGGGTCTAACAATTGCTGCATGGGTCTCGTTGTGGACAGCGTTAGCTACTTTCTTGGTTGAGTGGT
>JASFVS010000336.1:0-3559 GCA_050049715.1 Phycisphaerales bacterium | reverse complement strand
TGGCACCTTCCAACATTTCCTTTTCGAACACAGACTTTATTCCAGAGGTGTTCGCGCCTATTTCACAACCCGCA
Source organism: Phycisphaerales bacterium (assembly GCA_050049715.1). Lineage (GTDB taxonomy): Bacteria > Planctomycetota > Phycisphaerae > Sedimentisphaerales > Anaerobacaceae > NIOZ-UU13. The sequence continues at coordinate 3,485 of JASFVS010000336.1, read as the reverse complement.
ATTCCGCCGGTTCATTCCTGTTAATGGCATTATTCGCAGCTTTAGTTCTCTCGCTCCACGATTTCAAAAACCACAAATCCGATTTGCCCCTTTTATTTCAAATCCTCGCCTACTGCCTTGTTGTGACATTAATATTGTTAGGACTCGCCTTAACGAAAAGTAAAGGTGCAATTATCGGTTTATTTTTTGCTGCAGCAGTGTTTATTATACTACTCTTATTTGGCAATCGGCTAAAAGCCCTCAGGAAATTAATATTGGTTGTCTGCTTACTATTGGTCATTGCAGGCACTTGTGGAATTGCCTGGTACGGATTGAATCACAATCGACTACCAGGCGGAAACTCCATGCTCGTCAGGTGGCAATACTGGAAAGCCTCTGCCAAAATGTACGCCGACCACTTTCTTACCGGCGTCGGACCCGGCAACTTCGTACATTTCTATCCACATTATAAACCTGCTGAAGCCCTCGAAACTGTAGCCGACCCGCATAACTTCCCGCTTAGTATCCTCACCCAATACGGGCCAATTGGTTTGTTCGGATTTTTAGCTATGATTTTTCTTCCGTTGTGGAAAATAAAAGCTTCTAATGTCACAACCTCTCAGCCGGAAATCCAACAGAGCAGGCCTGCTTTAAGGACAAAGCTCATAATCTTTATACTGATTTTCTGGGTCGCCCTACTGCTTGCTATACATCTGGTAATGCCCGCGGCAACCATCGACAATCTTTTAGTAGTGATTTATATGATACTGAGATTTTTCATTCCACATTTAGTCGCATTTACCGTAGCTTTTTTATTGCTGACGACCAACAATAAAATAAAAAGTGAAGCTTCAACGATTACAGGAAATACAACAAATATTCTTTTTTGTGCAATTTTAGGCGTTACCATACATAACCTGGTGGATTTTGCTATTTTCGAACCAGGTGTATTTACAGTTTTTTGGACAATAATTGGCTGTATTATTGCTATAGATTTTCAAAACAACCGACGTTCTGAATTTACTTATACACCCCAAAGATGCGTTAAGATACCAATGGCCCTGGCGGGAGTCATAGTAATCTGGGCTTATCTCAACTACGCTCTTATTCCAGTAGCTAAAACTACAGCCAAAACCCAACTGGCCAACGTAGCCATGTCTACCGGCCAACTTGAATATGCACATCACATTCTTGACTCCGCCACCGAAGACGACCCTTTAAGCTCAGCCGCTCCATCCCTTAACGGCAAGCTGTATCTGCACCACTTTAAGCTCACTTCAAGTGTTAACCACGACCTGCTGCTGCAAGCAGAAAAATGTCTTCAGACCGCTATCCAGCGCAATAGCGCAGCTTTTAAAAACTATGAGCGATTGACAGAGGTATATACTCAACTGGCGGATATCTCAAAAAAGCAGGAAAAAATTAATTGGTTGAACAAAGCATTTGAGAAAGCAGACTATTCAGTTAAATTTCTTTATCCCGGCTGTGCACGACTGCGAATCGAAATGGCAAAAATCGCCGAGCAATTAGGTAAAATAGATATTGCCGTTAAAGAGTATAAAAAAGCCATCGAAATCGAAGATAGCTATCGACTTCAATTTCAGGAAATGTATCCGGAAAGAGAGGAAGTTGTCAGCCGGATCGATGAAGACCAATATATGTTCGCAAAACAGCGACTCAAACTACATAGAGACCAATTAAACCAATAATCTCATATCCACCTATCGGCCTAAGAGATACGAGCCATTATTTCTTCATTTATATCAAAGTTCGAGTACGCGTTTTGTATATCGTCGTGGTCTTCAATGGCCTCCATCAGTGAAATAATTTTCTTAGCTGTCTGCTCATCATCGATAGCAATAGTATTTTGCGGTACCATTGAAATTTCGGCCACTTCCGTAGCTATTTCTTTTTTCTGTAATGTCCTTTTCAATTCTTCATAAACACCAGGATCACAGGTTATTTCGAAAACATCACCCACAATTTGCATATCATCTGCTCCGGCACCAAGAGCAATTTCCAAAAGCTGCTCTTCATTGACACTTGCAGTACCGACAGTAATAAGCCCCTTCTTACTGAACATCCAGTTAACGCATCCACTATTACCCATAGAACCGCCGTTTTTCTCGAATATCCTCTTAACCTCCGGCGTGGTTCGATTACGGTTGTCAGTGAGTGCCTCGACCATTATAGCCACACCGTTAGGACCGTAACCTTCATACAATACTTCTTCGAAGCTAACGCCCTCCAGTTCGCCGGTTCCTTTTTTTATCGCCTTTTCGATAGTATCCTTTGGCATATTAGCCGCTTTAGCCTTATCGATTGCATACCTCAAAGGCAAATTCGAAGATGGGTCCCCCCCGCCGTTTTTAGCAGCAACAATTATCATCCGAGATATTTTGCTCCATATTTTGCCACGCTTGGCGTCGGCAGCCGCCTTCTTATATTTTATTCCAGCCCAGTGTGAATGACCCGACATAACTGCTCCTGATTAATAATATAAACAATTTACTATGATGTTATCGTTCGATATTATAACTCATTTTTATCCGATTAGTAATGATTTTCCGTCCGAATTTTACTCAATCCTATCTCTTATTTTATGGCTCCAACCAAAATGCCCTGAACGTTTTCTTGGCAGGATTAACAAGATATTTGTTCAAGCACGTCCCATCTTTACGATATTCCCCTTCCACGCATTCCCACGCACCACTAACCTTGATTTTCAGAGTTCCATCATCGCTGAGCACAAAAAACTTTTTCGAGCTCGGGAAGACACACAACGCTTCAGGAGTAAAATTGCTCAAGTATAATCTCCGAACAAATACCGGCTCTTCCTCTTTTTTTCCCGCCCAGCGATACAAAGCAAGCTTCCGGTTTTCGTCAAAACTACCGGCAATAATGAAATACGCTTTGTGAAAATGGGAATATTCCATACTCCTTATCCCACAAGCCGCCAAATCCCACAATATCGGCTTACCAAAAATTGGCATCTCGCCTTCTTCAACTACCCGCTTCGGATTATTCAACGGCACAACAAGTGCTTTTGGACGGCGGCTGAGTTTATCAATGGGCCGGGGATTTCGGAATCCAATATAAAGTGTTTCACCGTCAGCCGATCCACAAAGCCCTTCAATGTTGAGGCCATTTTCTTTTGGCGCAAGCTTTTTACGCTGTTTCTTGCTAAGTTCGGCCGCATATAACCGGGTTACTTTGTCCAATTCTAAATGACGCATATCTTCAGACCGCACAAGATTATGGATAAGGGTTTTATATGGTCTGCCTGCAGGATTAACGGCAACATATCCATTCGTGACTTTCACATCAGTAGCAAAAAAACGATATCTGTTAGGCCTCATTTTGCCATCTTTGTTTCTGCCGTGTGAGGTAATCCAATAAATACGCTGACCAACAATCGTCGCTCCTTCAATGTCTGCTTCCGGGTGTTCCGGCTCGATATCGAGAAAATTAGTCATATCATAGGAGAAAAGAGGCAAGCCGCCTTT
>JASFVS010000335.1:0-3582 GCA_050049715.1 Phycisphaerales bacterium | reverse complement strand
TACCATAAAACTGTATCTGGACGGCGAATTATTGCAGCAGGCAGATTATGACCCAATCAGCTATCCGCTTAGTTATATGTATCTGGGCCAGATGGCCGCCGGTAACCGTATGTACACCGGCTTACTCGACGAAGTGCAAATCTACGGCAGGGCGCTGACGCAGGAAGAGATTCAAACTGTAATAGCCGGCGATCGAAGCCTGACTCTTACCGCATCTCAGCCCAAACCTGCTAGTCAGGCCGTTGAAGTTGGTCGAGACGTAGTTCTTAAATGGACGCCCGGAGACACAGTCGACAAACATAACGTGTATCTGGGAACTGTCTTCGAAGATGTAAATGAAGCCAGCACAACCGATACACGAAATGTACTTGTCAGCGAAGGTCAGGATGAATTGACATTCACGCCCTCGAACCTTCTCGATTTCGGTCAAACTTATTACTGGCGGGTCGATGAAGTCAATGCTCCGCCCGATGCAGCGGTTAACAAGGGTGATGTCTGGAGCTTTACTATTGCTAACTTCGTGATAGTCGATGATTTTGAGAGTTATACCGACTACCAGCCTTCCAGAATATTCGATGTTTGGTTGGATGGATATGGTAATTCGTCAAACGGCTCGACTGTGGGTTATCCCAGCCCTGACTTTGCCAATGACGGCCATTTCGTTGAAACAAAGACAGTGCGAAGCGGTGACCAGTCGATGCCTTATCTTTACGACAACACAACCGCCGGGAACTCTGAAGCGATTTTGTCATTAAGCTCACAGAACGACTGGACAGAGCACGATATCAACTCTCTGACATTATGGCTCAGGGGCAACCCGACAGGCTTTAAAGAAGAACCGGCAGGTACATATACAATAAATGCAATGGGCGAAGACATCTGGAGTACGAGCGATGAGTTCCGTTTTGTATATAAACAAATGTCCGGACCCGGTTCGATCATAGCTAAAGTGGAAAGCATAGAAGACATACACGAATGGTCCAAAGCAGGTGTGATGATTCGCCAGACAATCGATGCAGGCTCGAAATTCGCCGCCGTATATATCACACCCGGTCAGGGATGCAGGTTCCAGGGCAGGCTGACTCCGACCACTGATGCGACAAGCGACACCGAAGTGGCCACGGAGGAGCAGATGGCAATTACGGCTCCGTATTGGATTAAATTAGAGCGCACCGAAGACGACCAGTTTAACGGCTACTACTCCGAAGATGGTGTTAACTGGGTGGCGATGTCCTGGAATCCACAAAGTATCGCAATGCCCGACGATGTCTATGTAGGTATGGCGGTCACCAGCCACTTGATAAATGCGTGGTGCCAGGGTGTTTTCTCCAACGTCAGTATAGATGGTACGGTTACGAACGATGTATGGACGGAGCAGGCCTTGGGTATAGAGATGCCCAGCAACGATGCCGCACCGGTATATGTAGTCCTCAACGAAAGCGCCGCAGTTTACCACGACAACTCGGATGTAACAGTGATAACTGAGTGGAAGCAATGGAATATCGACCTCCAGGAGTTTGCAGACCTGGGCGTGAATCTTGCCGATATCGATAGTATTGGCATTGGTGTCGGCGACAGAGACAATCCGTCTCCCGGTGGTTCCGGTACGTTATACATCGACGACATTCGACTGTATCGGCCGCCGGCAACAGAACCGGAACAAACACCCTGATAAAAGGCTTGGCTGGCAATCGGGATTATGTGATTAAAAAGTAGATTAGTGTAAACGTGGGGCTTATACCGGATCAACCGGTATAAGCCCCTTTTATTTCAACCCCATAAAAAATCTGGGGAGCTGCGATATTAGCGGTTGATTATTTTAGAGATTACAAACAAAAAAATCCCGCGCCGGACGCGGGATTCAATATAAGGGTTCTACCCCAAACCAGTATTAGGGGGGGAAGGGGGGGTACAAATTTTCAGTTTATAAATTAGGACTTAACGATTTAAAATCTCCGCAATAACATCGAACAACGTTAATAGTAATACTTGAATTCTATATCTATATCCCACATATCGGGCATACCCTGCTTTTTTGTAAGTTTGACACGATTGCACTGCAGGTTGGCCCAGCGAAGCTGAATCGTAGAAAGAAATTTGGCAAATTTCACTATTTCAATTTGCCTTAAGCTCACGCTGGCACTCTGGCTCTTTTGGTTCTTGTTGGTTATGAGCATTCCCGAATTAAGCTTATATTTACTCGGAGGTATCCCGCACGAGCCGGCAACCTTGTCCACAACACCGTAAGTAAATTCGGTGCCCGGGTCATTTGAATCGACAAATTGAAGCCGGTCGGGGTCAAGAGTCAAAATCTCCATCATTATCGCCTCGGCTTTTCTATGCTGGTTTTCCCAGTCCTTCAGATTTTCATCCGCTGCCGGTAAATACATCGCCCATACCAGCAACGGCCAAAGACCAACCACGACGGGAACAAGTATGTAATAAAACATCGGATTTTTATATATGTCTCTCATGATGTTAATACCTCTATGACTACTTTGGTACAACTGTTATATTGAAACTGTCGCGTCCGCCTTTTATATCGTAGGATTCCCGTAAAATCTCCAGCCCGTTATTTCTGATGGCTTCGAAAAATTTTCGCGTGTTCTGCCGGCCGGAAGTGTCACCTATGATGATAATGTCTCTCGCTGTAATAGAGAGAGACTTTATATTCAGGTTCGTTTGTTCGGCGCATTTAACAAACGCTGCCAGCACTAAAGTCAGCTTTGAAGATATAGACTTCTCACCATTAATATTTGTCAGGCCTTTCTTTGCATCCCTGATTCGCCCCAGCTCGCTTCTGAGCTTTCTTAGCGCCTCGGCGTCGCTCGGCATTTTCTGACCCAGCATAACTACCGAGTAATCCTTTGCGAAGTTGGCTCGGATTTTTTTCCGAACTTTATTTTTTCCGAAAAGCTGCATTTGAAAATAAATACCGATTGCCATTAAAAGAACCGTAACAGAAATCGCTGTGAACCTGAGAGCTTTTTGCAGCTTCATCTTTTTGCCCTGGAAGGGGCTGAAATCGTCACGGAAATTTACACAGTGCCCCTTTTCTGAATGAGTCAGGGCCGCCCCATAGGCAATTGCAAAATTAACAGCGTCGACGTTTGAATCAGCACCGGAAGCATCGAGCCGGTCAATACCGCGTGCCTCGATAGTTAGCCGCTCATTGAGCTTTGCATAATCTATAGTGCCGGAGGAATCATAAACCTCAAGATGACTTATCGGCTCATCGCTTCCGGCAAGAGCGGTGTTCATAAGCACTTCTCTTGTGAGCAATTGTGTTCTGTCCTGCGCTTGGCCGAGAATAAATGTGCGAAGCATAGAAGTTTTCCGCTCGGTAGTACCCGTAGAGGGTATAATCAAATAGCCGTTACTGCGGGAAAGCAATCCGAACATGGTTCCGGAACGCCGGATTTCGGGCGAGGATAACTTGCTGCTCACAAACCTCGACAAACAATTAACGTCCGGCTCTATGCTTACAGGGTCGAAGTTGTTTTGCTGCAAAGAAAGAAGAATTTCCGACAGCACCTTTCGCTGCGAAGTGAAGACGGTAAGCTCCGAGCCATCCTGACCCGC
>JASFVS010000334.1:0-3600 GCA_050049715.1 Phycisphaerales bacterium | reverse complement strand
GTATCGATGACGAAAACGGCGACTTCATTGTTTCCGGCGGCACAGCATTGATATCGCCCGGATCTGTTATTATTGCCGGTCGCGCCAACAGCAAACAGCAGACAAAGTGCCAGCAAAAATCCGATAGCCAAACTGCTCAAATTCAGGTTCCAGCTAAATCTTTGTTTTTTGTGTTCCATAACAGCACCTCCTTAAATATTTTTGTTAGATATTCATTATATATGTATAATCTTACTGTTAATAAGGGTACAATTCAAACTGTTTTTCGGTGTATAAATAGACGAAGAAAGAGGGTAATTTCGGACGTTTGGAAAAATTCAAGATTTGACAAAGAGTCTGCCGATTGATAATATAGATATACGAAAATGAGTGGCTCTGGAAAATGACCAATCCGGCCATATTAGTTTGAGCTTACTTTGCCTATCTCGCGAATATTGGAAACATGTCGGATGGAATTTCTGGTGCAGTAAGCAAGAGCTAATTGCTAAAAAGGAAAGAGCCACATAAACATAAGGAGAGTCTTTACGGCTCTCCTCTTTTTTATTGGTTTAACCTGATTATTAATTGTGTCATTTCTGGAATACAATCTTACCGGCGACTATGGTTGTGTGAACTGAATGGTCATTGTCGAGCAGAACAAGGTCGGCATCCTTTCCGGGGGCGATGGAGCCTTTTTTATCTTCAAGCCCCAGTAATTTGGCGGGATTTTGAGTAACAGTTTTAATCGCAATATCAAAAGGACAGCCTGTAAAGGCTACGAATTTTTTAAGGAGCCGGCTTAAGCCAAGAGCTGTGCCAATGAGAGTGCCGTCTTTATATCTTGCGGCTCCATCTCTGGATTCGTATTCGATTCCGTTGTAAATGAAGTTACCGTCTCCAAGGCCTATGGCCTGCATACCATCAGTGATTGGAATAGTACGATTAGGGCCGAGATTTTCAAACGCAAGTTTTATAACAGCAGGATGTATGTGGACGCCATCGGTTATAAGCTGTGCGGTTATATTTTCTGTTTGAAAAATTGCAGTCAGCGGGCCGGGAGCGCGATGGTGGATTGACGGCATTGTATTGAACATATGTGTGACGTGCGAGATACCGGCGTTGAAACCATCGAGGGTTTGTTCGTAAGTCGCATTTGAGTGGCCAAAGGAGGCAATAATATTAGAGTCGACCAGGCTTTTCGTTATTGTAAGATTCCGGGGCAGCTCGGGTGCGATTGTCATCATTTTGAGGTGGCCTGTGGTGATATTCAGGATTTCATCAAGAACTTTTGAGGATGGTTTACATATACATTCAGGCAGAATCATTCCTTTTTTCTGTGGTGAGATAAAGGGACCCTCGAGATGAATGCCGAGAAGATTCGCACCGCCGAGGTCCTGGCCGACGTACTCAGCGGCCAGTTTAAGGTGCTGGTTGTTATTATTCGGTTTGAAGACAGTTGTAGCAAGGAAGCCGGTGGTCCCGAAATGCGCGCAGGTTTTTGATATGGTTTTCAAAGATTCGAGTTTTGCATCAAGGGTATCGGCGCCGCCTGCGCCCTGTATGTGAATGTCAATAAAGCCCGGGGCGATTATTTTACCCTGTGCATCGAGAATATCATCACAGCCGGCCTGGGGATTTGCTGGGCCGATTTGGGTGATTATACCGTTATCGATGAGAACAGAGGTGGTTTGCTTTTTGTCCAGAGCGTCGAACAATTTGCAATTGGTTATAAAGAGCTTTTGTGACATATAAGCGGCAGCATAATAGATTTAGTGTTTAATTGCAAGCATACGACTGGACGGACACAAAGGCTTGACACAAGTTGAGGCGGGGCGTATGATTTGAAGGAAAGAAAATTTTTTGGAGTGGACAAGATGGCTGAAGCAAAAAAGAGTTGGGAGAAACGGTTAGCCGGTGAGCCGGATGAGCTTACGGTTGATTTTGTGGAGTCGTTGTCGATAGATAAACGCCTTTATAAGTATGATATCGTCGGCTCAGTCGCTCATGCCCAGATGCTGGCTGAACAGAAACTTATTACAAAAGATGATTTCAGGGCGATTAAAGAAGGACTCATCGAAATCAGTGAGGATATAGCGGCGGGGCGGTTCAAATTCGAGAAGAAGTACGAATATATTCACATGGCAATAGAAACGGCGTTAGTGGATAAGATAGGCGATGCAGGTAAGAAGCTTCATACCGGCAGAAGCCGGAATGACCAGGTTGCCACCGATGTTCGGCTTTGGATGCGGGATGAAATAGAGATGCTGCAGGCGAAGATAACTCTGCTTCAGAAGGCGTTTGTGAAATTAGCAGGCAAATATACGGAAGATACGATGCCGGGCTATACGCATCTTCAGCGTGCTCAGCCTGTAGTTATAGCTTCTTATTTGTTAAGTTTTGTCGAGCAGCTTGAGCGTGATTATATTCGGCTGAAAAACTGTAGTAAGCTGCTTAATATATCGCCTTTGGGTAGTGGGGCGATCGCGGGTACTACGATTGGATTGGATAGAAAAAGCACAGCCAAGCAATTAGGCTTTTCCGATATTAGCTATAACAGTATCGATGCAGTCAGTGACAGAGATTTTTGTGCGGAATTTATTTTCGATTGTGCGCTTATTTCTACGCACCTTTCCCGGCTGGCCGAAGACTGGATAATTTTTTCCTCCAACGAATTCGGGTTCGTGCGGATTGACGATGCTTATTGTACATCTTCAAGTATTATGCCGCAGAAGCGCAATCCTGACCTTCTGGAGTTGATTCGTGGCAAGACCGGTTTGGTGTACGGCTCACTTATGGCGATGCTTACAATTATGAAGGGTCAGCCTATGGGTTATAATCGCGATATGCAGGAGGACAAAGTTCATATTTTCGCCGCGAGTGATACGGTCGAGGCTTGTTTGGATGTGGCCTGCGCGATTGTTTCACATACGAAGTTTAATAAGAAAAAGATTTCGGCAAAGCTGGATGAAGGATTTTTGGATGCCACGTCCCTGGCTGATTATCTGGTCGGAAAGGGGGTTGCTTTTCGCGAGGCGCATGGTATCGTCGGTAGTATGGTTGCTTTCTGCGAGGAGCAGAGTAAAAAGCTGGCAGAGCTTAGTTTATTTGAGATGCAGAGATATTCTGTCTCGATTGAGCAGGATGTATTTGAAAATCTCGGAGCAGCGGGCGTTGCTAATAAATACGTCACGGAGGGTTCGGCAGGTCCAAAACAGGCAAAAGAACAGATCGCTTACTGGAATAAGCAGTTAGGGCAACGATGAGTGCGGGTGAAGATGAAATAACCGCCTGGTTCGCAAGCCAAAGCAAATTATCCCCGGCGGATTTTCCAATCGGCATCGGGGATGATATGGCTCAAATTCGATTTGGCGGGGAGTCCGTTTTCATTACTACGGATATGCTGCTGGATGGAGTGCATTTCGATTTGAATAAGGCAAGTTTGGAGCAGGCGGGCTATAAAGCTATGGCGGTCAGCCTTAGTGATTGTGCTGCAATGGCTACGATACCTGTCGCAGCGGTTGTGTCTGTTGCATTGCCGGAGGGCTTTGGCGAGAAAGAATTAAAACAGCTTCATTCAGGGATAGTGCGTGCAGGCCGGAAATATAGCTGCGAGCTTGTTGG
>JASFVS010000333.1:0-3607 GCA_050049715.1 Phycisphaerales bacterium | reverse complement strand
GCCGCCTTCTTCCTCAGACTTTCTTACGCCGGTTGAAAAATCAAATTCGCCGACGAGCCTTTTCTTCGATTTCAGGATTTGTCTTATAACTGTTTCGTTCACGTTTTACGCTTCCTATTATCAGTATAGTCAAGATGTATCAACAGGTCTGTCCGTCCACGCAGTTCGCTTACACTTTTCATACCTAATCTTTGCAGAATTTGTATGAGCTCCTTTCGCCATGCACTATATAAATTGATAATTCGCTGCGTACCCCACTGCACATCCATTTGTGTTGCAAGTTCTTTATCAGTTGTAGCGATTCCCCTCGGACAGCCCCGTCCGCTTTCGCAGCGAGTACATCTGACACATCCGAGCGCTACCAGCTCACCCGTCCCGACCACCACTCCATCGGCACCCATAGCAATGGCCTTTGCGATATCATGGCTGTTACGTATTCCGCCGCTTGCTATTAATGTCACGGTATCTCTCACGCCCTCGGCTTCGAGAAAAGCGTGTACTTTGCTAATAGCATATTCAATCGGCATAGCGATATTCTTTTTCGCGATATCGGGAGCAGCGCCTGTACCGCCGTAACCGCCGTCGAGATGAACGATGTGAGTGCCGGCCGCACAACTGCCGACTGCAACCATGTCGACGTCTGTGGGTGTGGATACTTTAGTAGACACCAGAGCACGCCTGTTGACGTGTTTAATCCAGTCCAGGTGTTTCATGTGGTCTTCTATGGAGTACACGCTGTGGAACGGGAAAGGTGAAAACAGAGATATTCCAAGCACCGCCTCGCGCATTCTCGATACACTGATTGTGTTCTTATCGCCCAGCAAGTGCCCGCCAAGTCCCGGCTTGGCTCCCTGTGCATATTTAAACTCCACAATGGGCACGCGCTGAATCGTCTCTTCACGTACTCCGAAAAGCCCTGTTGCGACCTGCGTGATTACATGGTCGTCGTAGGGTCTGAGCCGTTCCATGTATCCACCTTCTCCCGTACATGTGAACGTGTTCCATGCCACTGCGCCGCGTGCTTTTGAAAGCTGTGTTACGTTACTGACCGACCCGAAGGACATCCCGCCGCCGTACCAGGGGACATCTATTTTAATTCGAGGTCTGCCGTCATTGCGTCGATTTAATTCGATACTCGTATCTATTTCATTTTCGTCGATTTCAACCGGTGGTTTGTCCGGGAACTTGAATCTTAGTTTGTCAAATCCGCCGCCGGAGTTTCCACAATGATACTCATAGCCATATTCGGGAGCAGGGATATCACCGGTCTCGGCCATTCTCCAGGTCGCCAGAATCATATCAGACGTCCAGCGATAATCGCCAATCGCCTGCATCATAGGATTTTCCATCATGCTTAACGCTGATTGAGGACATTCCGTAATGCAGTAGTGACCGGTTTTCTCGCAGGCCGGGCCTATGCACAAATTTAATTTGGGCTCGGCGAAATATTTATAGCCGGGTTTGTCCACGTGTACACCGTAAGGACATAATTCCCCACATTTACCGCACCGAATACAGTCACTGCTTCTGCGAATGATATATTTCGCTATAGCGTTGCGATAGCGCGAAGGTGCCGGCTTAATCGCACGTTCGACTTTCGCCTGCGGAACACGTGTCTTGAATGTGTTTTCCGGCAGGACGTCTTTCAGGTTATTTTTTTGTTCCAAATAGCTTTCCAAAGGTTTCTTCCTCGAGCTGTTCAAAAAACATTCCACGGCCTACGTCGCCTCTCAGGCGGCGGGCCTCCCGCATTCCCATTGCACCCATCACCTCTATCAATTGGTCATGCCAGGCCGCAACAAGGTTGGTCATGCGTCCGACACCGTACTCGAAATCTATCTTTTCGAGCTTGGCCGGACAAACCATTCCGGGTTTACAACTGTTACACAACTGACATTCGAGAGCAATCAGCAGCGGCAGATTGATTGCTGCAAGGTCTGCACCACAGATTATCGTTTTTGCTAAATGTTCGGCTAAAGCTATTCCGCCGCTTGCAATGATTGTAATTTCATCACGTTTACCGTTTTCTACCAGAGACGTATGAATCTCGCGTATCATGTCCTTTATAAATCGAGGCTTTTGTCTGCCGATTTCGTTGCCGTTCAGGTCTGCTGCGACATGAATTACTTCGATCTCGGGTAGCTCGGACAGCTCGACGGCGCGCTTGCAGCCGTTGGAATCCAATGTGACTTTTACCGACGCGACAATTTCAGGATGGACATCTTTGAGTTTTTTTATTCTGTCCACGGCGTTCGAGCCATCCGGGATTTCAACAAGTTTCGTTTGAGCCAGCACTTCTTTAGGCGGCTGAGGTGCCTTAGGAGCGAGATGAAACGCTATATGCGATAACTCCTGCTCTTGCTGGCCATTCTCAAAAGGCCAGTCGCGTGAATCAGCTATCGCTATCAGGCCGGTACGCTTTGCCGTTTCCCTGAGAATCGGAGCGAGCCTGGGCAAAGTATATTCCTGTGAGGCCATATCAATGATTAGCGGCATAGGAATAGTAACGAGAGGCGGATTTGTACTTGTCTGTTTCTTATTTTCGAAAGAAAGGAACGGCAGTTTTCTGCCGATGTCAACCGCTGTGCTGATGTATTCGCGCCCATGGATTCCATCGCGCGTCGGACGGACGATTTCAGACATGTCGGTCCACATGGAATCGAAGCCGGGGCCCGAAAACCGGCCTCTGTAGCCGGCTCCGGAAACAGGAATCTTAGCAGTTTCAGCCTGCATCCAGGTTGTCTGAATAATTTCGGGAGTCCAGTACTCGTTTCCCAGACCCTCATAGACCGGATTTATTGCCAGACGCAGAAGGCCTTTGGTACAGTTTTGCACGCAATACAGACATCCCATGCAGTCAAAAAACAACGCATCGACGTCACTGAGATTGCGAATATACTCGGCCTCCTGTCTGTGGCGGTCGTAAACGCACGCCTTTTTCACGCAGTTATGACAGCGGGCACAGTCTTCACGCCAATCGACAATCCCGTATTTTCCGATACGGGGGCGCCGCGGCGGGATTGGCTTTGTTTCGATATGATACTTCTCCGGCATACTTATGTTCCTATTTTCCAAGCCCCGAGGCCGAAAGCAGCTCCGGCAATATTGCTTCTTTACCACCGGACAGAATGTGTATTCCTCGTAAACCAGTCATTTTTTTAACTTCTTTGATTATCTCAAGGCTGATTGCCAGTCCTTCTTTGCGCTGTGCTTCTTCGTCGCCGGCCGCTTTCAATCTGCTGATTATCTCATCGGGTATTTGGTAATCAGTGAAAGTCTCACGAAGTTTCTCGGCCTCTTCGGCGTCACTCAAAGGCAGCACGCCCGCCAAGATAGCCGTCTTATCGGTAATACCCTCGGCGCGTGCCGCCTCGAGCCATTCTGCAAATCCCTGAACATCGAAAACGGCCTGGGTCTGTATGAAACGCGCACCAGCTTCGACTTTCTTTGCAAGGCGAATAATATTGAGTTCTATCGGTTTAAGATTCGGATTCGCCACAGCTCCGGCCAACATCGCAAAATCACCTTCAAACTTCGTTCCATCGGGCAGCACTTTCTCATTATTCATTCGTGTTACCGCGGATATAAGCTGAATCGAATCAATATC
>JASFVS010000332.1:0-3611 GCA_050049715.1 Phycisphaerales bacterium | reverse complement strand
CGCTGTCGGTTCCTTCAGTTCCTTATACTTATCAGACCTTATCCTCGACAGAAGCATTCTGTCCTCGTACTCTTTTACTTGCTTTAACAGGCTCATATTTTTATCGAGCCCGAGCAATCCGGCCTCGGTTACAAGCAGCGGCAATCTCAAAGCCCTGTTCAATAATTGTTCTACGCCTGCAACAGTATTAAGATTTTTAGGGCGGCTCGGTGGTGCAATTTCCCCCAGAGCATCGAACCAGTCCAGTAATGTTACCTGGCCGTTATCATACTTTGCCAGTACGATTTTTTTCTCTTCTTCGGTCATCTCTTCTTTTATCTGATAATTGCGGATAAAAGGTACTTTGCGGGGTTTCTTCGGTTTATTTAATAGTCTCTGGTAAACTTGAACGGCCTTGTTGAAATTCTCACTCACTTTTGTCACGTGCAATTTCTGGGATACTTGAGCAAAATACTGGTTTATTATTTCATTAGCTTTTACTCTTTTAACTATCGCTTCCGCTCTGTCCCGTGTAAGTTTCGGATTCGCTTTTATCCTCTCTTCAATTTCCGCATCTGTTATTGTTATTTTATTAACTTTATCCTGCAGTTGCCTCTGCAGCAGCAAATTGGTAATCCGCCTATCCCTGAACCGTTTAATCGCCTTGATAAGCCTTTCATCTTTTTCGAGGTAACCCTGCTGCCGGGCCTCAAGAATCATTGCTTTTTCCGCCACCATTTTCATAAGCACTTTTTCATTACTCGGCCGCTCAGTTTCCCTGCCGAAACTATCATAGCCACGGGGAGCAGTCTCAGTCAAAAGCCTTTTCTCGTATTCCTGCTTTGAAATAGCGTATCCACCAATGACCGCAACGATATTCGGATTAACAGGCACGTTAACCTTCGGCTGCGTCGCACGATTTCTGTCACGGGTCGCTCCTGCATCTTTTTTAGCCATCGAACCGTCAGTAACAGCTGACTTCGCCTTCGACCGGACCGGCTGTTTGGATTCACTGACTTTATCAGCATCTTTGTCCTGTCTAGCCGATGTCGAGGCCGGCTGCTTCGAATTTGAAACAGATGTAGCCATCGTTGACTCGAGAGCAGGCTCAACTTTCAGCGGCGTGGGACGGCCCGTTTTAATAGTCTTGGATTTCGCTGCTTCTTCATTACAGGAGCAAAAAACTACCGAAAACACACAAAATAGAACGGCCATTTGTTTCATTAACGAATTCTTCATTAGTATTCTCCACTTTATTTAAACATTGTCGATTTCTGCTAATTATATTTTCTCCGACATTTTTGCCTTATGCATACCCAAGGCGGAGCTATATATAATACCATATTTTTAAAAGCCTTATTATAACTTTTTTCGTCACTAAGCCAAGCAAAATTATAACACACAATCACCTGTTTTTGAATGATTCCTGCGGTATCATTGCTCGTCCCTCGCGTTGTAGCGCAGCGGAAATCCGGCTTTAGACGGGCCGGGGGTCATTGCGAGGCCCCCGCCTTGCTTTCGTGAGAAAGCAGGGGGCAGCGGCAATCTCTCCTATTTGTCATTTCTGCCTTAGGCACGCCCAAGGTGGACCGAAGCCCTCATTCTTGCTTTCGCAAGAAAGCATGAGGGTGAAGTGGAGAAATCTGGCCAACCAATTAAATCTCATTTTTGTATTAAAACAAGCTGATTCTCTATGAAAATAAGCAGAATAACATATCTCGGATATTTCGGAATTAACTAAGTTATACAACCTTCAAAAACAGCCGATATATTGAAGGCGGAAAAATCCTTTGTATCTCGTAGAAGCCAGTCTTAGTCAGAAGGCAATCAAAATGAACGATACTGTTAAAACAAAAAAGCGTTGGTTTCTGATAGTTGAGTTGGCGGTACTTATTCTTGTAGGTGGAATCGGGATTGCCAAGATAGCATCCACTGATACTGATAGTACTAAAGTATCAATTGCTAAACAGGTCGTTAGGATACCGTATAAAGAAAAAATTAACGATAATACAATTAAAGCCAAGTCAGAGACACTTGGATTGGTTACAGGGATTTGTTATAGCAGGGACAAACCATCAGCCGTAATCAATAATAAAAAAATAGTGCATGAAGGAGATACTATTGACGGTTTCACAATTGTCAAAATATATGAAGACAAGGTTGAATTTGAAAAGAATGGTAAAACGGTTGTCGGAAACATCTATCGTACCCAGACAGCCACAAGGTCAGAGTCTAACTATTTATTGCAGCAACCGGTCAATTCTAAACAAATTCGTTATAAAAGCTCAAACGACTACTATAAACAACATGAGCCACCTGCCTACAGCAAACCGTTTGCACAAGAGAATATGGGAGAAAGTCGCTGGCGAGTGTTTGAGACAACCACCATTGATGGTAGAGTCAGAAAAATCAAAAAAGGAACAATATTCAAGACGCTATCAAAGAATATATATGAAGTTGCTGAAATCGTTTTCCTTTTTGAGATGGAAGTGAAGCCTGATGTCACCATCTTAACCGATGGCCAATTCCACAAGTTGCTCATTGATGGTGTGGAAAAGCCGTTATTATGCACTAAGCTAAATCGTGGGATTCACAATACTTGTTCTGTCGGTCGTATAATTGAGGCTCTGGTCATCAATGAGCTTGATGGCCTTGAACACGGTAAAATATTCAAGCTGGACAATGGACAGATATGGGAGCAAGAAGAATTCTATATTTATACCGGTATTTTTATAATGCCAAAAGTCACTATCTGGCACAATGGAGTCGCCTTCAAAATGAAAATTGACGGCGTTGATAAACCTGTCACTGTTCATCAACTTTATTGATGCTTTAGTGGTTTTCTTGACTCCTAAAAATTATATAAATTTTCTGACGCCATACCGCCCCCTATACCTTCGATTTCAAATCCGGCCTACCTACCACCCCCTTAGATGATTAGGTCGAAACGTCTTATAATAACTTTTTAAAGCGATAACACGTGTTTCTAATCGTTCTTGAGCAGAGAGCAAAACTTCTAATTTATAACATCCAGCAAACGAGTCGATATATCAGATGCGGTGTTTTTTACGTTATTAAAGGGAGAATCTTCTTGTCGAGAAATTATAAACTCAAAAGTGGAGTGTAAATATGAGTATTACTACTATTGTAGCAAAAATCTTGGGTTCTATTCTATTGCTTCTTTCACTATTTTTTATAGCAGCAGGTAGAATTTGTTTTCGCCAATTTAGCGAAAATTTAGAATTCTGGCTGGAACGAACTCTGGAAGAAGTCCAAAAACGAATGGCTGGGTCTATTATTCATAGAGAAATATTCAGAACATTTAGAGGACTTAGTATATCAAGGGACTACATTTACCAAAACCTGGAAATGGAGAGTTGTGAAGAATTCGATAATTTCCACAGCAGAATTACAGATGCTATACGAATAACAACATACCGATGGTGTATTCTCCCGTTTATTGTTGGGGGCGGTTTAATCCTATCGGGAAGTTTATGGTGGATATTGGTATTACCTATAGCTTGGATAGTTACTTTTGACAAGTTTTGCCGATTCGCCGTTCATGTGTTACTATTAGTTGGATGGCTCTATGGAGGTCTAATATTTTCATATTCTCCCTCTACTTCAAAATT
>JASFVS010000331.1:0-3620 GCA_050049715.1 Phycisphaerales bacterium | reverse complement strand
AACCGTTCTCATGGTTTATACCTCCGATAAAAACAGATTGACCAACTAATTCAAAAAGCACTTTAAAATAAAAGACTTATGCAAAAGTGTCAAGCTTTATCTTCGGCCTTATCTGTATTTTGCTTTACAAAGAAAAGCCGCCTGTATTTCCATTTTTCCGGGCTTTTTTGTGGGTTGCCCGGCTTGAAATCCCGCCATTGGTG
The DNA here is from genome assembly GCA_050049715.1 of Phycisphaerales bacterium. Taxonomy (GTDB): domain Bacteria; phylum Planctomycetota; class Phycisphaerae; order Sedimentisphaerales; family Anaerobacaceae; genus NIOZ-UU13. The sequence continues at coordinate 3,417 of JASFVS010000331.1, read as the reverse complement.
TGGGTGAATATCAAGTCAATTATGAATTTTAAGAAAAAGAAAGGCCGAGAGCATTGTGACCTCAGCCTTTCTTCGTGAGCCCCATTTTATTGGAGCCCTATATATTATCCACCTCACGAATGAGGGGGGCAGCTCGGTCAAAATTAAAATTGGTCCTATATCGGATTGTAACTCATGTCCGCGTAACTTGGTTGTTTTTTTGGCCGGCTCGGCCATTTCATTACGTCGAACATAAACTCGCAGGCCTGGCGTATCATTGTGTCCGGCATACAGGGACACATCTCGAAAGAGCCGACTATGTCATTATCGTATTTGTCCAAAACCCTCAGAAGATACTCCCAGTTTTCGCGGGATATTCCCCCATGCAGACCTGGCGGCTCGTGGTCGTCGATTTGGCCGTAGTTGTCGCTCAGGTGAAGATGGGAAACCCTTGGTGCCAAATCGTCCACGTATCGCTTAAAGGAAAATTTGCGGTCCAGATTTGCAAAACCTACATCGAGGCAATATCGGACGGAATCGAATTTCTCGCCGAACTTTAAGAGCGTCGGTAAAGAGCCGCTTTCGATGCATAGTTTGACGTCGTTGTCCTCGGCTATTTTGACTATATCGGCGGCGAAGCCGCAGCCGTCAAGCTCCGGAGCGTTGGGAACGCCCATGCATTGAAGGTCGGTTACGATATTAGCATTGATGAGTTTGGCACATTCGATTTGTTCTTTCCATTGCTCTAATGTCGGGCGGTCGCAGCGGGAACGCATCGCCACCAGCATATCTTTGGTAGCGGCTGAAAGCCTCGGCCAGTTGCGGCGTACGTAACGGCAATCGCTTTGACCCTTGATATTGGGCCATAATTCTACGCCGAAGCCCAGTGACTTTAAAAACATGCACTCCTGCTCAAAAGAAAGAGGGTGCTCGCGCCCCCAAAATATCATTGTTGAAACAGCATACCTGATACGCATTATGCTTTCCCCGTGTCCGAGCCGATAAATATTTGGTTCTGCAAAGTAGCCACTGTATTGTTATCGATTAAAAACAGTTGCATATTCAAAGATTCTTTTAAAATTTCTTGATTCTCCTCGTATAAGTAAAGCCGGAAGTGCGGTACGAATTTGGCGGGGTCGAGGATTTGGGTTTGTTTTGCATAAAACACCCTTATAGGGTGGTAAGTTTCCGCGAGTAAAATCATAAACTATCATTGTTAAACTTCTTGCCCGCGCAAAAACGTGAATTGGCTTTATTTTACCCATCTTAACTTTGGCTTTGTTTTGCATAAAAAGGTGAATTTGTCGAATGTTCTCGACAGTTGTAAAGGATGTAAGACACGAAGACACAAGACTTTAGACCTAAAAGCCAAGACAACAGACCTAAGACCCAAGACAACAGACCTAAGACCCAAGATAATAGACCTAAGACCCAAGACCTTAGGCCTAAGACGACAGAAGGTCTGTTTAAAGCGGGGTAAATTCCTAAATGCCTGGATGGTGATAGGCGATTAGTAAAAAAGCTCATAGGAAAAGACTAAAAAGTTAAGACTTTAGACTAACGATAGACCATAGACCTAAGACAATAGACCCAAGACCTTAGACGAGTTCAAGACCGCAGACAGAATTCAGACCTTAGACTATAGACGGGTTTCAGACCTTAGACTATAGACTCAAGACGGAATTCAGACCCAAGACAATAGACTCAAGACGGAATTCAGACCCAAGACAATAGACTCAAGACTAAAGACAATAGACGAATGATAAAATGATTGATTTTGTGGTCATTTGAAATTTTTCCCCTCCTTTTTGATGTGATAGATGCTTGTATAATTGTTTTTTCTTTATCGTATCTTCGGCCGGATTAAAAGCAAGAGAATTGTCCGCTTTTGTTTAAAATTGTTCTTGAAACGGCCTATGGATTGGGGGGTAGGGTATAGCGTAGAGAATTGAGACACAAGACATTAGACAATAGACCTTTTTTGTTGTTTGTGCTGCTGGAGGCCAGCATGAGCATCGTACAGTTTCACGCAGGCACAAAGTGGCGGAGTGATTAAGAGAGGAGCGAACCGAAGGCAGCACAAAGCAAGCACAAGTTTCAGCCCCTTGGGGGTAAAATTTAACGTTTAACATTTCAGATTTTAGCCACAGAGGACATCCCCGACAGGGAAGCAAGTGAGCTAAAGTCGAGACCCGCCGGGCCATTTGTCAATGGCCGCACGGATTGTGCGGGCCGGCTTTAAGCTGTTGGACGTTTTTTGTGCTGTCGGAGGAGAGGTTTCGGCAATAATCAATCATCGCTAATCAATGCCTTAAGGCATCCTGTGGATTATTCTTTTAAATAATGCTACCTATAGGCTGTCGACCGATAGGCGTCAATCCCTAAGATTACAAATCAGGAGTTTTATTATGAGTAATATCAATAAGGATGTTATAAGTTTGTTTTTTGTTTCTTCTTTGCGCCTAGTCTTTCAAGCTCTCGGCTGTAAGAATCAAATCCGTGCCTTATTATTATATTCTGCTCTCTTACTTTTCTTCTGAATAGTCTGATTCTCCTGTCCGACCAATCGGGATGGATATAATAATCATTATTAGTTTGTTTGAGCCTTGGATTATAGTTGTCGAAGGGTTGATCTAGAGGTCTGAATCGGCAATCTGCTATTTGAACGCCCCATTTTTTGCATCGTGAAAGCTTCTTTTTCATCTCATAGTAGTCGAGGTCATAATTATAGACCATAAAGACATAAATGTTTTTCGGGTTATAGCCTGCTTCGGTAAGCATATCAATTTGGGCTTTTATATGCTTAGCCTGATTGTATGGACCGTCCCAGGCTATTCTTGGATTAATGAATCTTGCTTTCTTTAAAAGCCTTGCTAACTTGGGAGTAAGCAATCTGCCATCAATGCCACACTGACTTTCTGAGTAAACAACTCTTCTATTATATTGAGTTTCCGAAAGATCGGTTAAAATTTCCTCTATGTGTGGATTGGCTAGTAAATTGTTGTCATAAAATATAAGTCTGTTACTGCAAATTTCATCTACTATACTTTTTTTGAAGGTAAATTCCGGCTCTATTTTCCATGTTCCACAGAATTTACACCTTCTTGTACATCCTCGCGAACTATGGATTATTTGATAATCGAGATTATCAGGCAAAAGTGAATAATCTACTTTAACTTTTTCAGCTACACCCTGACGATACAAACCTCTATAGACAGAAGCAAAAGGTGACTGCTGTTTACAATGTTTGCGCATTAATGAGGCATATATCCCGCCGATTTCGATTTTAGCCTTCGGATAAGCTTTATGGTAAAACTCGGCGGCTTCGTGAACATATTTTGACCAATAGGTAAATAAAGAGGTTATTAAGATACGGTTTGGTGTAAAGTCACAAAATTTCAAGCCACGAATTAATTCAACTTGGTTACCTTTAAGCTG
>JASFVS010000330.1:0-3621 GCA_050049715.1 Phycisphaerales bacterium | reverse complement strand
GCCAGCTCAATTTTAGCTCTGGCAAGTTTCTCCTTTAAGTATTCAAGCTGATTAGCCGTTTCCGTGTCTGCCTTTACTTCTGTCTCTGCCTGTTTAACCAGCTTGCTACTCCTTTCGATTATTGACTGGAGTTCCGTTGTAATTGGGTCGTTCTCGAGCTTATCTTTTATCCTGGCCTGTATTTCGGCTATCCGTTTAGTTGTCTCATCGATAATAACCTCGTTCGAAGCCTTATTCATCCTGGCGGTTTGAACTTCCATGCGTAAGCGGTTGATATCTCTAAGAATTTTGTTGCGGTCAAGTATGTTGGTGCCTGATATTTCCCTGAGGACTTTCTGCTTTTCACGCAGGTCCGCTTCTGAACGAGCAACTTCTTCTAAAGCAAGCTTCAATCGTTCCTGGGCTCTTTTTTTATTATCATTGAATGCTTTAAGGAGAGTAGTTTGAAGGCTGTCAATAAGGGCGTCCATAAATTCTTCAGCTATGGGTTTGACATTCTTAGGCAGGTTGACTTCCAGCCTTAAAAGAATAGTTTGCTCCGAAACGGTGCTGAGGGATTCGGAAGGCGTCATGCGGTTTGTCGAGCTTAAGTAAGGAGATGTACTTCGAATTGTGGAGGTTGTAGATGTATCAGATTCTCCGGTTATGGTTTCGTATTGGTTCTGTGGCTGTTCTTCGTATATTTTATATGCTGGCCGGCGTCTATCTAAGTTTTGTGGCATTACCCGGCCGGCAACGGTAATTAACGGTTCAATTTTGAAAATATCAGAGGCCTGATCCGGCGAGATATTTAGTACTTCACGGCTTACCTTACCACCGACGCCGGAACTGTGTAATAAGTAGTTTATAGTTGCGTCATCAAGTGGTAAGACAAGCGGGTCGGATGATATTTTAATGATACAGCTTGCAGTGCGTGTATTTGAAATCGAGGTTGCCTCCGACTTTTCCGCTGAATGTACCGGGGCTGATGCTAAAAGGACCACAATTAACAAGATAGCGATTCTTTTTGCGGATTCCATTTAAACTCTCCTTTAGGTTCAGCTTTGTTGAATTTTCTGTTTTCGATTTCTAATAGTCGCTGCTGAGCAACCTGTGCCCATCGATTCCTGGGGAAAAGCTCGATTATGCGATTGTAGGTCTCGACCGCCCGGCTTGTCTGATTAAGTTCGCGGTACATGCGGTCGGCCTGGTAGAGGAGGATAAAAGCGGTTTTATCGACCTGTTTCTGAATTTCCTCGAGCGGGTCGGGGATACTTGCAAGTTCAGTTTCCAGTTCGGCAAGCTGGTTTTGCTTTCGCTCCTCTTCAATTGCGTTCTGTAAAAGGTTCAATGCGGCATCGGTTTTTGTCTGCAACTGTTTTATCTGGTCTTCGAGCACAGCGATTTTCTTCTGATCCTGTGTTTGTTTTATGTTTCTAAAAGTGAGAGTTAAAACGCCCGCAGTAAGAACAACTAAAGCGGCGGTGGCGTAAGGAATGAATATATGTACGGTATGTCTGTGTTCGGCACGGCGACGAACAAGAGCGGACAGATGTGCAGGAACAGGCTTCGGTTGACCTGCCATCCTATCGGCCTCCTGAAGCAGGTTTTGTATTTTATCTTCCATTATAATTTTTCCTTTATAAGATCGGCCAGAATGTGTCTTAGCCGTTCCCTTGCACGATTTAGCCTGACCTGCAAAGCATTTCTGGATATGCCGAGTATTTTACTGATTTGCTCGGTCGGTAACTCCTGCAGATACCTTAGTATAACCGGCTCGCGATATTTCGCCGGTAAAGTTTCTATAGCCTGACGAACACGGTCGAAGGTTTCGCTGTCCATCTGTGTTTTGTCTGGCGATTCAGTCGAGGACAAATGGGTTTTTTCGGCAACCTTTGAGATCCGTCTCAAGCGGAGCATCCGCTTATATCGATAGTTATGGCATTTATTAACCGTTATGGTAAAGAGCCAGGTTTTAAGGCTGCTTTCGCAGCGAAACTTTTTCAGGCCGAGATATGCAGCAAGAAATATATCCTGCGTAACATCATCGACCTCGCCGGACCAACCGAGTAGACGATTAGCCAGTGCTGCAATGTCCGACGAATATCTCTCGACAATCTTGTCAAAAGCGGATTCGTCGCCCCGATTGAATTGTTCGACGAGACGTTCGTCGTCAATCGTGTCGGCCATGACCATCATATTAGAGCGCCGAAACGCCAAAAAATTACAGAAAATTCGCGGAAAACCGGAAAAAAAAGCCGGCAGCCCCACAACTTGGTGCATCCGCACATTTTATCGGCCGTTACAGTCCAGCGGCCTTTCGGAGTTTGATGGTCATATCGGTCTTTTCCCATGTAAAGTTTGGCAGATTTCTTCCGAAATGGCCGCCATACGAGGTCTGAGCGAAGATTGGACGTGCGAGTTTTAAGTGTCTGATCATCGCTTTTGGAGTTAGTGGGAAAAGCTTTCTTATGATTTGGCTCAGCTTGTTTTCGCTGATTTTTGCAGTTCCTTCGGTATCTACAAGAACTGAGATTGGCTCGGCCACTCCAATGGCATAAGATAATTGCAGCTCACAAGCCTCGGCGAGACCGGCTGCAACTACGTTTTTAGCTATGTATCGTGCCATGTAACTGGCTGTTCTGTCGACTTTCGTGGGATCCTTTCCACTAAAGGCACCGCCGCCGTGGCTGCCTCTTCCGCCGTATGTATCGACGATGATTTTTCTGCCTGTAAGACCGCAGTCGCCTTTTGGGCCGCCCACGACAAATCGCCCGGTTGGGTTTATATGGAATATAGTGTTTTTATCAACAAGACGCTTTGGCAGAATTGGAGTAATTACTTTTTCGATAATTTGCTTTCGCAACTGCCGATAATTAATGCTTGGCGCGTGCTGCGTAGCTATTACCACCGTATGGATGCGTTTGGGTTTGTTGTTTTCATACTGTACTGTTACCTGGCTTTTGCCGTCAGGCCGCAGCCAGGGCAGTTTTTTACTCTGGCGTACTTTTTCCAGCCGGGTTGTCAACTTATGTGCTAATTGAATCGGCATCGGCATAAGGGAAGGTGTCTCTTTACAGGCGTAGCCGAACATTAAGCCCTGGTCCCCGGCACCCTGTTCTCTGTGCAGGCCGGTGCCTTCGGTCACACCCCGTGAGATGTCAGGGCTTTGTTTATCGAGTGTAACCATAACGGCACAGTTTTCATAGTCGAAGCCCATATCGGGATCGGTATAACCGATTTCTTTAATTGTGTTGCGGACGACCGTTGGAACGTCCACGATTGCTTTTGTTGTGATTTCACCGGCGACAACGACTAGGCCGGTAGTAACCATTGTTTCACAGGCCACTCTGCTTTGTGGGTCCTGGGCGAGCATTGCATCGAGGATTGAATCGGATATGTGGTCGGAAACTTTGTCCGGATGGCCCATTGTTACGGATTCACTGGTGAAGAGATGCTCATCTTCGCCAGGATGAATTTTGGTTTTACTTACTTTCTTCGCCATTTGTAATTTGTCCTTTCAACAATTTGGGATTCACAGCTCGCTGCTTCCATATTACGAACCGTCATTAATTGTCCAGTCATACTTTATAAATTTAACAGAATAGTTCCCAACTTCAAGAAAAGAAACATCATCTCTGG
>JASFVS010000328.1:0-3656 GCA_050049715.1 Phycisphaerales bacterium | reverse complement strand
AGTGCAAGTTCATCCGCCCCGGCCTGACAGTAGGCCTTTGCGCATTCGACAGGGTCACCTGCATCACGAATATCCACAAAATTAACACCTTTGACAACACGACCGTTTTGCATATCCAAACAAGGCATAATACTAACTTGTTTTTCCATTCTGAAACCTCCTTTACTTTGAGTCACTTCAATAACTTCTACGGATTCCAAATCACGGTTTAGTTTCGGATTATAACTTCATTGCGTACTATTGCAAGCCCTTTACCATGTCATAAGCTCCCCCATACAACAGGACAACGTGCAACGGATATAGCTTTAGGCTTGTATTCCGGCCCGACTGTGGTTAAATTTATAACCATCATGGCCAATTAGCAAAGACTTTTATCAAGGGAGATGTATAAATGAAAAAGAGTAGAATATCAAGGTATAGAACAAGCCTGTTCCACGGAATGAGCATGGTTATAGCATTAATGCTCTTCACATCGTGTACAAACACACAAACAAACGATAACGCAAAAATGCTAAATAATACGGTCGCTCTCGAAAGCATAATCCCGACCGACCTGCGTTGCGAATATCTTGTTAATCCCTTAGGCATTGATGTTAAAAAACCACGACTTAGCTGGAAGCTGAAAGCAACCAATCCCCAACAACTTGGACAAGCACAAAGTGCTTACCATATCTTAGTGGCCAGCTCGGAGGAACTGCTTGCACAGGACAGAGGTGACTTATGGGATTCGGGTGAAATTAATTCCGACCAGTCAAATCTCGTTATCTATCGCGGCCTTCCTCTGCCATCCGGCACACAATGCTACTGGAAAGTCCGTGTGCGCGATAATAATGGAATACTCTCGGACTGGAGTGCATCAGCCCGGTGGACAATGGGATTGTTGAATTCTTTGGATTGGACAGCTAAATGGATAGGTGCGAAGCAGCAGTTCGTTGAGATTAAAGAACTGCCGCCGGAAGGCGACTACCTGTCCGACCCATGGCTTCGCAAGGTGGTCACTTTAGAAGAAAAACCACTACGGGCAACTATGTACATAGCATCTGTGGGTTACCATGAACTTTATGTGAACGGACAAAAGGTTACAGACACAGTCCTGATGCCGAGCGTGGCCGACCATACAAGACGATCACGTTATGTAACATACGAAATCGCCGACCACCTGCGTCCCGGACGGAATGCTATTGGCCTATGGCTGGGTACGTCCTGGTCGATATATCCACTATACAAAACTGACGACAAACCGCAAACACCAATAGTAATTGCTCAGGCCGACATTGAAATGAAGGACGGCAAAACATTAAGCTTTACTACCGACGAAACATGGAAGACCCATCCAAGCCCCAATGCTCTTTTAGGACACTGGATGTTTATGAATTACGGCGGCGAATACTACGATGCAAATAAGGAATTACAGAATTGGTGCAGCGTCGATTTGGATGACACAAACTGGAAGCAAGTCACAGTGTATCACCCCGGTTTAAAGCTTTCAGCCGAAATGGTTGAGCCGAACCGCCACATCAGGAAAATCGAACCTATCGCCGTTGAAAACATCGAAGGTGAAGGTTATCGCGTGGATATGGGGGTAAATTTCGCCGGTTTTGTCGAACTCGATATTGAAGGACAGCCGGGTGACATCGTCGAATTACAATTTTCTGAAGATAAAAACAAGTTTATGACCCACAGGCTACACAGTGCTTATCGAATCGGCCCCGCCGGCAAGGGTACTTTTCGCAATCGTTTCAATTATGGTTCGGGAAGATGGATTCTAATCAAAGGGTTAGGATATAAACCCGATCTGCAGGACATTCGCGGCTATCTGGTACGAACCGATTATCAACGGGCCGGATGGTTTGAGTGCTCCAATAAGCTGCTTAATGACATTTACAACATCACATTGTGGACCTTCGAGAATCTCAGTCTTGGCGGTTACGTTGTCGACTGTCCTCAGCGTGAACGCATGGGCTACGGCGGCGATGCCCACGCAACGACGCAGACAGCACTTAACAATTATCATCTGGGTGCTTTCTACACGAAATGGAGTCAGGATTGGCGCGATGTACAGGGTAAAGATACCGCCTGGGGTCTTGGTGAAAAAGCAACGAACCAAAATGCTCCAACGTCAGCAGGCAATCTGCCATATACCGCCCCTACATACTGGGGCGGCGGCGGACCCGCCTGGAGCGGTATTTGTGTCACCCTGCCGTGGTACGTTTATCGACACTACGGTGATATACGCATACTCGAAGAGAATTTTAACACAATCCGGCACTGGCTGGCCTTTCTTGAAACAAAGTCCAAGAACAATATGCTTGTTCGCTGGGGTGGAGAGTGGGACTTTTTAGGTGACTGGCTTTGGCCGGGAGCTGAAGGAGTCAACGGCGATACACGCGAGACTCTCTTTTTCAATAACTGCTACTGGATTTACAATCTGCAAACAGCCGCAAAGATTGCCGATGCTTTGGGAAAGAAAGATATCGCTGACAAATATCGTAACCGCGCGGAAGTAATAGCCAAGGCTGTACACAAGGAATTCTACAATCCCACGGAAAACGGCTATGTGAATAACCTACAGGCTTATCTTGCTATTGCAACGCTTGTAGGACTGCCTCCCGAAGAACTTCAACCGGAAGTATGGAAACGCTTCAAGGACGAAATTCTCATCCATCGAAAAGGACATTTCTGGGGAGGGATAACCGGCGGTTATTTTATTGTCAAGAATCTGATTGAGTTTGACCGACCAGACCTGATGTTCGAAATGGCAACTAAAAGCGATTATCCGAGCTGGGGGGATATGCTGCAAAAAGGAGCCACAACTCTCTGGGAGGCCTGGGATGGCCATAATTCGCTTTTGCACAGCTCGTATTTACATATTGGAGCCTGGTTTATAGAAGGACTCGGCGGTATTAAGCCCGACCCGAAAAATCCGGGATACAAACATTTCCTCATCAAGCCGGGCGTATTAAGAAACCAGCCTCTTGACTGGGTGAAAACCAGCTTCGAATCCCCATACGGCACAATCCGAAGCAACTGGGAGATTGTTAACGGAACATTAAAGCTAAGCGTTTCCGTCCCACCTAATACAACCGCAACACTCTATTTACCAACTAAAAACCCAAAATCAATCAAAGAAGGAAATACCCCTTTAGCCGAGGCCTATGGTATTAAACACCTACGCAACACAAAGGAGCATTCCATCCTCGAAATTCAACCCGGCCACTACAACTTCGAAGTAGCCTTATAGCTTTTATGGGTATGTCATTTAACAAAGCTTCCACTCTTAACAATTAAAGTACGTGTAGCCATCCCAGAATCTGTGGTTAAGGTATAAAAGAATAAGACCGCTTGAACAACATGTGTTCTCTGACATTGAGGTTTAAAGATTTATGAGATGACTTATTTTCTATTCTTCTAAGTGTTCGAATATTTGCATGTAAAAATATTGTCCAACTTCTATAACTGCTTTAGGAGTTAAACTTATTGTTGTTCTTAAATCTTCCGGTGAGTATCTTATATCTAAAGGAGGCCCAAATGGAGTCTCTTGTTTTTGTATCTCCACAATTGCCAATTTACCACCTTCCTTGAGTAAGCGTTTTGCTTCTTTTTCGAAACCTTCGATTTGGTCTTTCGAAAACCCATGAAACACAGTAGAAAGATAC
>JASFVS010000327.1:0-3659 GCA_050049715.1 Phycisphaerales bacterium | reverse complement strand
AAGGATGGACAACTATAGCACGAGTGATTTTGGCGATTGCAGCAGCATACGGGCTCTATCGGCTCGTGGATGTAATCGAATACTATCTGAACCGCTTGGTTGGAAAAACAGAAACAAAGCTTGATGATATGCTCGTGCCAATAGTACGTAAGGCTTTGCGGCTGACAATCGCAATTATCGCGATTTTACTCATAAGCGAGAATATTTTAGGCACCAATATAAAATCTCTGCTACTAAGTGCCGGTGTTGGTGGTATTGCTATCGCTCTGGCGGCCAAGGAAACAATCGCTAATTTCTTTGGTTCTATTACCATTTTCGCGGACAGGCCATTTCAGATAGGTGAGCTTATAAAGATTGGTGAGCACCGGGGTCCGGTCGAGGAGGTCGGCTTTAGAAGCACACGCATACGAACACTTGAGGGTCATCTTGTAACTATACCCAACAGTGTTATCGCAAACTCAAACGTGGAAAATATCGGCAGGCGCCCTTTTATTCGCAGAACCTCTAATATCACTATCACTTACGATTCGGGTCATACGAAAGCCAAAAAGGCGGTCGAGATTATCAAAGAAGTGCTCGCCAATGTGTCGGAAGTCAATACAGACCCCGAGAGGTTGCCGAGGGTATATTTTAGTGATTTTAATGATTGTTCTTTGAATATTTATATGAGTTATTGGGTAAAGCCGCCTGATTACTGGTTGTACCATCAGGTCAACGAACAGGTCAACTTCGAGATTATGAAGCGGTTTGAGGCTGAAAAAATCGAGTTTGCCTTTCCCACCCAGACGTTATACGTCAAGAAAGACTAATTCACTGCCCGTGTCACTCGCGAATCATTAATCACGAACTCCAATAGCTGGTTTAATGCTCATTCTTTAGCATATCCTTTTCTGCTCTGGTGGCGGATGTTCCTGGTTTTTGGATTTCTGTTTCTCTGAAAGTCTCTTGCTCATCCAACGTCAGGACAGGTTGATTTATGATAATTCGTGGCGTTATAAAAACAACCAGCTCTGTCACAGCCGTATCTTCACCTTCGAATCTGAATAACCCGCCCAGAAGAGGCAAATCACCGAGTAATGGTATTTTATTAACTTCTTTACTTACATCCTTCTTGCGCATACCGCCTAATACTACTGTCTGGCCGTCTTTAATTAACGCTATCGTGTCAACTTTGCGTGTATCGACGACGGGTATGTCACTTGAAGAAATCGTAACTCTTTCTACAAAAACACCGAATTCAGGTATTATATGCAGTCTTAGCATACCATCCCTCGTGATTTTAGGCTGCACCTCAAGTTTAACGCCGACATCCTTAAATTTAACAGTTTCCGTGACTGTGCCTTCGGATATGGTTCGTTCTACGTAGGGGTGTTGGGTCACGATATCGAAATTGGCTGTTTCATTATCCATCACCAAAATCCTCGGATTGGCGAGGAGCCTGGCCTCAGTTATCTCCTGCTCGGCCCTAAGTTGTGCATCTATATCAAGGCGGTCGGTAAGCAAACCGAAGCGGAGAATACCTTCTGTAGCGGTGGCGGTTTTAGTTGTTGGAGCGCTGAAGGTACTTTTAATAAACGGGTCTATTATACCGGCTGTGGGATTTGAACCCAATGAGTCGGCGATTGTAGTATTTCGCCCCACGTCCCATTGGACGCCGAGGTCGAGTTTGTCCCGGCTGGTTATATCGTAAATTCTCGCCTCGACAAGCACCTGAGGTGTCACGCGGTCAATTTTAAGCAGCAGTGCGCTTATTTCCCTGATTTTACTCTCCGTATCGGAAACAATTATATGATTGGAGCCCTCTATGTGCGATACTGAACCCACGTTTGATTTGAATTTATCCAGTGCATCCGCGACCTTCTTGGCATCTCTATAGACAATTTCAAAAGTTTTAGACAGAATCGGTTCAGGTTTATCGACCATTTCGGCGGAGGTGATTACTCTTACTACATTGCCGGTCATCACGTATGTACAGTCTTGTATGGCAAGGATATTATTTAGTGCTTCTTCAAGAGGCACATTTCTGAGCTTAACAGTTACATTACCCGTAACTTTGGGGCTTTTGATAATGTCCATTTCTGCCTGCTCAGCTAATTGTCTTATTACCATCTCGATGGGTTCTTCGTTCACATCGATAAATATCCTCTTTTGCATTCGCTGCTTGAAGTCTAACAGATCGTTGGTCTCCTCCGTTTCCTCATTATAAGTTTGGGCCGTGACCGTAGTGCAATTCATGCAAATGATCGCAATAATCATTAAAAATCTTGGGGCCCTGCTTTTCATCACAAGCTTACTCATAACAGCTCCTTTTTGAAATTATTTTTGAGTATTTATCTTTCGCTCCGGTTGTATCGGGATTACTTTTATTAACGAACTCTTTGAGTCCATCTTTTCCCGTTAAATTCAAATTCTACGTTTTCTTTAGTTATCTTTACGATGGTTACGCCATGTATTTTTTCACCTTCGTACACTATCTGGCCATTAACGGCTGCCGATGGATTATCCTCGGTATAGAGAATGCCTCTCAGGTCTAAATGCGCTGATTGTCCCGGATTGATTTCATCATCAAAGCCTGTTTCTGCCTGCCCCAGTCTCAAGGGATTGCGAAACTTTGGCTTATAAGGCGCAGGAATCTCCCACTCTATTGAATTGTCCGAACTGGCGGCAACTTTTGACGTGTTGTTTTCTTCCGACGCTTCGGTATCACGCACGGGTGTGCCAAATACACCTCTGAGTACAAAGATTAAGACAACAAGTAGCACTGGTATCATAATAACTGCCGCTTTTTGCTTTGTGGGATCGACACCCGGTTTTGGCGCGAGCAGTTTTTTATCTATTTGTTCCCAAATGCGAATGCCTATGATTTTTAAAGCCGCAAGTTTATCAAAAGAATCTTTTTCGATATCTTCTTCATCAATATCAGCTTGCAGTTCTTGGTCTGGCTTGTCTTCAGGTAGCGGTTGGGTAGCTTCCTTGGTTTTTGAAACAGGTGGTTCCTCCGGCGTTGAGGACTGGGTTTCCTGAGGTTCCGGACGGGGGAATTCTTCCTCCTCAGGAATATCGGATTCTTCCATTGTCAGAATCACAGGCTTCTTCGGTTTCGGCAGCGGAAGTTTCTTTCCCTTGGATTCCTGCTGTTGGGGTTCCTTAGTATCGAATTCATCCATCTTAAAAACTAAAGAACTCGTTGTATCTGAATCCTCAGGTATATTTGATTCCTCGTTCCTGACTTCTTCAGGTTGTGGTTGCGGGACAGGGGCTTTTTCCGCCTCGGAGGCCAGGGATTGTGTCGGTTCAGTAACCGGTTGTTCTGGTGTCGGTGTCAGAGACTCTGGTTTCACTGCTTCAGATTCGATTTGGCTAGTGGATTGCGGCTCAGTTGTTTCGACAGGTTTTTGGACGTTGTCATCTTGTTGACTCGGTATCCCATCGAAAATGGTTGAGACTTTTTTATGTAATCCTGCCTTTTTACGTTTTTTCTCTGACATTAATTAACTCCTGGCCATAGCCTGACCATTGATTATTTGCTTAGTTGAAGCATTTTTGTTGATTACTTCTTCAGCTAAAGCCCTGTATTCGGCGGCCGCCCGGCTTTCTGGAGCGTATGTCATAACCGATTCACCGGCACTCGGTGCCTCAGCTAACCTGACACTTCTATG